>CP060231.1:0-300000 GCA_023898625.1 Candidatus Nomurabacteria bacterium | reverse complement strand
GTGTTTGGCGCAACTGGGGATCGTGACAAAACAAAGCGTCCTAAAATGGGTGAAGTAGCTAGCAAGCTCGCAGATAAAGTTTACTTAACAGATGATGAAACATACACTGAGAATGCTGAGGCAATCAGACAAGCGGTTTACGGTGGTGTTAAGAAGAATTATCGCTCAAAAGTCACCATGTATGCTGATCGTACTAAAGCAATTGAGTCGGCATTAAAAAATGCCAAGAAGGGTGATGTGGTCATAATATCTGGTATTGGACACCAAACAACTCGCAATATGGGTGGCAAAAAGATTGCCTGGAGTGATATAGATGTGACTAAAAAAGTTCTAAAAAAATAACAGCCAAGAAGCTGTTTAGTGTGAATGATGAAATATGAATTAGGGGCAGTGATTTTCTCGATTTCTGTAATAGAAAGAGTGGCACACTGCCCAGGTTGGTAGATGTTAATCGCTTGCGACCTGAGGGGCGCAGGCCTTGATGTTGACGACGTTGTCAACCGGCCTGCAACCCCTCATGGTCACCCCCAGCGATCTTAGCTCACCGACGCCTCATGAAAGGAGGCTTGTTGGTGAACTTCTGAGGCGAAGCCTCATGGTAGCGGTCAGGGTTGGCCACCACCAAGTTCCGTCCGTTGGACGGATGGTTCTTGCGTGAACGAGCTCGCTCACGCTCCTGATGGAGTTGAGCCGATTGCTCGACCAACTGCAACACGATCACACGCATGACCTCGCTCTGAAGCGAGTGGTTCACGAATGTGAACGATATCCACCTTCCGGTGTCCCGGAAAGATTCGATCTCACGTGAGAAGAACTCGCGCGAGCCGTATACCTCGTACATGGCGGGGAGCCAGGTACGAACGACGGCCGATGGCAGGTGCGCCATCGCAACGCCGTTGGTGTAGGAGAACTTGATATCTCCTACTTCGATGGCTTCGCCATCTACCTTGATTGTCTCCATCATACTCCTTGTTAGTCGGGAAATGGGACAATTCATTTAAACACAAATATCAAAAAATGTCAATACCAAACAATTGCTTCTAAGTCACATTTGTTGTATAATTGTACATGATGAGTAGTTTTGATGAATCCCGTAATTTTGAGCTAGGCCCTGATAGTCCAGTGTTTGTTGATCTCGTAGATCAGCTGGGCTTTGTTGTTGATGATGCTTTTAATGACTCACTTAGAAGCTACCGGGCAGATAAACCCCAAAAATCTGTCGTTGATCTGGTGCAGATTGACACTCACTCTTTAGTTGACGAGAAGTTATTCAGTGTTCTTTTGACAGAAAGTGGCGGGAAGCCAGATTATGGTGTAGAGAAAATCAGGGTTTTGGCAAGAATGAACGATGAGTATAGTTCTGTTAGAGAAGCTGTAGCTTCGCTCTTAGAGGATTATTCAACATTACCGTATAAAACGGATAGTTATTTTGTGGCGCATCAGAGCAAGTCAGGAGAGTGGCGATATAGCCGTATTGACGAACAAGGCATTCATGCATGGCTCCCTAACCTCAGCGACTTACATTCAGAAGTAGAATATTCTTTAGATGATATTGACATAATGTCTGCTATTGAAGAGGCAACAATGCAATCAAGCACAACCCAAGATAGAGTAAGCAAAAGACAGCTCCGACAACTAGATAGAGCTTACGCTGAAGAACTCATAATAAAACTTGACGAGTGGGCGATAGTCCCACAGAACTAGCGAGGGTATTATGAGCGAGATGTTACATCAGAAGCCAGAAGATTATTTGCTTGATACACTGTATAACTTTCAAGCATATCGCGAAATAAGAGGCGTTGAGCTTGAGCCGGCTGTTATTAACACTGATTTGTACGAAGAGTGCTCAGTGTTTACTGATAATAATAGTGGTGACAGAATTGTTATAACTGGACTACCAGCAGATACTAATGATTTTACGGGGGCTGGAGTTTGGTTATCAAATCCAGACCAAGGTGTTGAGATTTGTACAGATCAATGGCAGGTTAGCCCAAAAGATGTGGTTTTTTGGATAGATAATGCAGTCAAAGTGACGTATTTTAACCCACGTACTGGCACTAGGGTTCCTGGGTTTTCTGCTCAGCAATTAGCAGAACGTCTAGATTTTCCAAGAGTATACCCGATTCCACAGTCTGAGCAAGATCCAAGAATGATTCCAACCCAGATTGAATATTTAAGTACTCCCCAAACAAATACGTACACTCTAGCATCAAGGATTTTTGATATTGACCTAGAAACCAAGCATCGATTGATTGCTCGCAGATATGGTGTTATTGACTATGATGTAGGGGAGTCAACAACATTCGATATTGCAATTCACGAAACATTACCCAGCGAAGATTCGCCGAGAACTGATGAGTTTGATAGGGAATTTATTCTCGATATTAACCTAGGGAAAAAGTTGGTTTTAAATGTTGTTCCGTGGGGCAAAGAAGAGATTGGTTTAGTTGGTAGCGACTACAAGATACGTGTCGTTCGTGAGGGTATGTTGGTTAGTGCCCTGCAGGATGGTCGTGAGATTATGTGTATTCCAACCAATGCTACCAAACAGTTTATAGATAGTATCTTACATTCTTCAATCCAAAATCAATCCGATGCTTGACAGCTAAATTAGCAATCGGCTATAGTGAGTGCTGAAAGTTAGCACTCTAATAGCATAAGTGCTAACTGCAACTGAAAATCTAGTATAAGGAGGATAAGATGACAAATAAAATTCAACCAATGGAAGATTACGTGGTTGTTCAAGCGGAAGAAACAAAAACTACAACAACAAGCGGATTATATATTCCTGATTCTGCTCAAGAAAAGCCAAAGACTGCTAAGGTTGTTGCGGTTGGATCTGATGTTAAGGGCGTCAAGGTTGGCGACAAGATTATATACAAGAATGAGTATGAAGCGACAACAGTTAAGTTTGGTGCTGATGAATACACTGTAGTTTACAAAAAGAATATTATCGCAATTGTTAAATAAGACAAGAAGGGGAGAATTAACAAATGGCAAAAAAAGTTTTTTATGATGAAGATGCTCGTCGACGAGTTCTAGAGGGTGCGCGAATTTTATACGAAGCAGTTAAAACTACTATGGGACCAAAAGGTCGAAATGTAGTGATTAGTAAGTCTTATGGCAACCCTACTGTTACACATGATGGAGTAACTGTTGCCAAAGGTGTAGAGATTGAAGATAAAGACGACGAGACTTTAGGCTACAAGGTTGGCGCTGAGCTTATCAAGCAAGCTGCAAATAAAATGAATGATGTGGCTGGTGACGGAACAACAACGGTAACTGTCTTGACATATCATATCCTTAGCGAGGCAAATAAATTAATTGCCGCGGGTCACAATCCAATGTTGCTCAGAAAAGGCCTAGAGTCAGCGTCTCAAGATGTAATTGCCAAGTTAAGTGGTCTAAGTGAAGATATTAAGAGCAACAAGAAACGGGTCGCCGAAGTCGCCACTATTAGCGCTGGTGATAGTGAAATTGGTAGTTTGATCGCTGATGTTATCGAAAAGGTTGGTAAAGATGGAGTTGTGACAGTTGAAGAAGGTCAGAGCCTAGAGCTTGAAAGTGAAGTTGTAGAAGGCTTTACTTTCGATAAGGGCTATGTAAGTGCCTTAATGGTCACTGATACGACTCGCATGGAGGCAGTATACGACAAGCCAGCAATCGTAATTACCGACAAGAAGATTAGTTCTGTGCAAGAATTTCTTCCGTTACTAGAAAAGCTTGCTCAAGCTGGGAAAAAGGATCTTGTAATTATCGCAGAGGATGTTGAGGGCGAGGTATTAGGAACCCTTGTACTCAATAAATTAAAGGGAGTACTAAATACAGTCGCCGTCAAAGCACCAAGCTTTGGTGATCGACGCAAAGATGTTTTGCAGGATATTGCAATACTAACTGGTGGTGTGGTAATCAGCGAAGAACAAGGTATGACATTCGAAAACGTTGAGCTTGATGTTGTCGGAACTGCTCGTAAAATTATTGTCACAAAGGATGAAACAACAATTATTGAAGGTGCAGGACGAGCAACAGATGTAAAACAAAGAATTACCCAGATTGTTGGACAGGCCGATAATGCTAGTAGTGAGTACGACAAAGAGCAGTTGGATAAACGACGTGCTTCATTGCAAGGTAAAGTAGCGGTAATTAAGGTTGGTGGTGCAACAGAGACAGAGATTGAGGAGAAGAAGTTCCGTGTTGATGATGCAGTTGCAGCCACAAAGGCGGCACTTGAAGAAGGCATCGTACCTGGAGGTGGAGTAACACTGGTGAATCTAGCAGAAACCATCAAAATTGGTGGTCATGATTCAAGTTCTGCTGGCGCTCAACTTCTAAAGAGTGCTTTAGAACAGCCATTCAGAATCTTGATGCTTAACTCTGCAATCAACCCAGATGAGTGGTTGCCACAAGTCAAAAAAGCAAAAGCAGGCCAAGGTGTCAATGTGAATAGCCCAAGTAAATTAGTAGACCTTAAATCTAATGGGGTTGTTGACCCAACAAGGGTAACAAAAGAGGCAATTCAAAATGCTGTTTCGATTGCCGGAACAAGTATGACCATGGGTGCTTTAGTTGTTGATGTACCAGAAAAAGAGTCTCCAATGCCAGCGGGTGGTGGAATGGGTATGGGTGGTGGAATGGGGATGATGTAATCGTCGAGTAGTTGTTCTGCCTAAAAAACGCTCTAGTTTAATCTCTAGGGTGTTTTTGTTTGCAGAATGTTTTATTGCGGGTGCAGTAAGGGGCGTTATTTGACTATGCGCGTGGGCCACCTTGGCCATATTCGGGTGGTTCATCTCCGTCTTTTGGGTCTTCACCATCTAATAGTGCGATACCATTAGGGCTTATCTCAGGTAATGGGCGATTAGCAATATCCTTGATAGACTCCTGGCGTTCTTTTAAATCTTGCTGTCGCATCTCTTCAAGAGCTTGTGCTTCTTCTGGAGTAGTCGCTTGAGTGACCAGATCAGCATATGCGTCTTCTGTTGGTTTGGGTAGATTTTCTTCGTTCATTGTTTGGTTCCTGTGTATTTTAGCTTGCAGTATTGCTAGTGTATCAAAATACTTAAGCTTTGTCAATGTCTTCTATATTGTCAGGTATCGGTTCTTGCTCAATGAAATAGGCTAAGTTTGCCAACATGCCCAACTGGCCGTCTATTTTACCGACAAGTCGGTTCATATCCGGATCGTTAACATCAATGACCTTATCATTATTAGGATCGAAAAATCTACGTTTTAACTCGCCTTGGTCTCCCATAACCGAGCGTCGTTGATTATTATAAAAATCAACAAGTTCCTCTCTAGAGAAATGTTCTTTTGGCATAGCTATATTATAACATAAAAATTGACAAAAGCACAATATACTATATCAAGTTATTGACTAAATAATCAAAAAGCAGTAAAATATGGTTATCTAAGGAGACTGATATGGTTAAAATGCCATGGAATCGCAACAGAACACGACCTGTTGCTTCGCAAATACCAGCAGAAGTTGAAGAGTATTATCAAGCAGAACACAAGGAACGACGTGGTATAGCTTGGTTATTGATGCTAGTTGCACTTACCATAACCCTGTTAATTGCTGTTGTTATATTCTTTGGCGGAAGGTGGGTTTATCAAAAAGTATTTAATAAGAATACTGTCGATAGCTCCAGCCAATCAGTTCCAAATGAGCAAGTCGGCTCTAGCCCAAGTAATAACTCCCAGCAAAGCCAAGGCGACCAAAATGTTAACCAGAACAACCAAAATTCTGGTAACGATGGCGGTACTACAGCAAACTCGTCAACATCAACTAGCCCTCAAAATAATGCAGGTGTTTCAAGTAGCCAACAGAATACACATAGCTCCACGACAACACCAGTAACAGGTCCAGAAACTCCAGAAATTCCTAGAACTGGTGCTACTGAGGAGTAGATTATTCCTCAGTTTTGTGAGTGAAGTAGTTAATTTCGTTGACAATATCTAGTAACGCTTGTGCGCGCTTTTTTTCGTCTGAGATATCTTTAGCCGATTCGTATGCTTTTGGTATTAGGTCTTTGTCATCAGATGCCTGTATCAT
This sequence comes from Candidatus Nomurabacteria bacterium, assembly GCA_023898625.1. Taxonomy (NCBI): domain Bacteria; phylum Candidatus Nomuraibacteriota; species Candidatus Nomurabacteria bacterium. The sequence continues at coordinate 293,948 of CP060231.1, read as the reverse complement.
CATCATAGTAGTTTTAAACTTCTCTTCTGCATTTTGGTCTAGATGATTAATTAATGGAGTAAGATCTTGCAGAGCTTGGCGTTTAATATTTGCCAAATCGTCTGTTGTGGTCTGTGTGTTGGTAATCGAGTTTTGAGCATAAGCTGGCGGTGTTGAGTACGGGTCATCTACTGGCGAGAAGGCTGTTGAAGATGATGGGGTATTGTTAGTAGATTCTGGGGAAATACTCTCCTTTGGTTCATCAGTGACGCTAATTGTTGGAGTGTCTGGGATTGGCGGTGTTGATGATGGTTGTACTGTGGGCGTTGATACTGACTGAGACCCTGAAACGGTAGAACTTACCACATCGTCGTTATCATCATCAATGCCGAGTAGTCCATTATTTACTGGTTTATTGCTGATTGGAGGGTTTGCTCCCTCATCTTTATTATTGCCTTGCCCAAACATGTCACCCCCTACTTGATTACTCACATAATAGTTTATACTACATATAGTAGCAAAATATTGTTATAAGCAAAAGAATTTTCTAGGAGGCGTACGTGTTAGATGACCTGAAGTATATTCATCAAAGAGATAAAAGTGATGCGCTAGGCATAGCACAAAATCAAACAGACCAATATTTACATAATTTTGGATTTAGTTGGAATCCCTCAAAAACAATACATGAAGTTATAGTGGCTGGTATGGGGGGGTCAGGTCTTGCTAGCAAAGCTTATGCAAATACAAGCAGTATTAATGTTCCGTTCGCTACACTTCAAGATTACGAGCTACCAGACAGGGTGAATGAAAATACTTTGTTGATATGTTCAAGCTATTCAGGAAACACAGAAGAAGTGATAAGCGTTTTTCAACAAGCATTTGGTGAACAATTTGCTGACTCCCGGCCTATGGTGGTGGCTATATCATCTGGCGGTAAGCTTGAGGAGTTGGCTATACAAAACAATGTACCTCACCTCAAACTACCAATTGGATATCAACCACGATTTACTTTTGGCTATCAGTATAGAGCTTTAGCTGAGGTGATGGCATCAACGTCATTAGTAGATGGCGAAATAAGTGCTATTGAAAGGAGCTCCAAAAATCTACCAACACATATTGAAGGCTGGTTACCACAAGTACCAACTAGTAGAAATCTAGCAAAACAAATCGTACTTGATGTTGTTGGTAAATCCCCGGTGGTTTATTCTAGCACCAAATTGTTTCCAGGAGCATATAAATGGAAGATTAGCTTTAATGAAAATGCAAAAAACATTGCCTGGTGTAACCAGTTTCCTGAGTTTAATCACAACGAGTTTCTTGGGTGGTCTAGTCATCCAATTCAAAAACCATATGCCCCAGTTTTTTTGGTTTCAGATTTTGATCATCCTCGGATAAAAAAGCGATTTTCGCTAACAAGTAAACTTCTTTCTGGTAAAATGCCTACTCCGATAGTTGTTAATGTTTTGGGAGAGACGCCTATAGAGAGGTTATTTTTTACTGTAGCATTAGGTGACTTTGTAAGTTTGTATCTTGCTTTGTTAAATAATATTGACCCCACACCCGTGGAACTAATAGAAAAACTTAAAAATGAACTCAATTAACTATGAAATTACGTACTCCAGAAGATATAAAAAAGCTTGGTGTGATTCTTGGTGTCTGGGCTCATCCGGATGATGAAACTTTCTCTTCTGGTGGTATTTTGGCGAATGCCATAGCTAATGGCCAAAGAGTAGTTTGCTTAACAGCCACTAGTGGCGAGCAGGGTGTTCAAGATGAGCTAAAATGGCCAAGGTCAAAGCTTGCAGAAATTCGTAAAGCAGAGCATGACGAGGCTTATAAAATTCTAGGAATTACCGAGCATCATTGGCTTGGATATAAAGATGGGCTTTGTAAATCAAACAACCTTGTCGCGATCGAGACCATACGACAATTTATTAACAAAATACAACCAGATACTATATTAACTTTCGGTGCTGATGGCCTAACCGGTCACACCGACCATCAAGCAGTTCATAAATGGGTTACCAAAGCTAATATTAGTGCAGAGAAAAAAGCAAAAATATATCAAGCAGTTATAACAACTGAGCAATACGAAGCGTCGCTAATTAGGCTCGATGAACGTCTTAACTTCTTTTTTAATATCGATCATCCGAAGCTAAAAAAAGAAAAAGATTGTGACATTTGCCTTAATCTTGACAAAGAATTATTCGATATAAAGTATCGTGCACTGCAGGCAATGCCGTCACAAACTCAGAAGATGATGGATATCTTTGATAGAGGTACATTAGTTAGTGCTTTTTCTACCGAAGCTTTTATTAAATACAATTCTTAAATCGTAGGAGAATCTGTTTTGGGCGAGCTGTTAAGACCATAAATATGTACAAATAATTATTCGTAGCGTAGTGCTTCTATGGGGTCGAGTTTACTAGCCCGACGTGCTGGTAACGTGCCCGCAACAAATGATATAGCAACTATTACCAAAATAATGCCTATCATTGGAAGGGAAGGGAAAGAAAATAAGCTGAGCCCATCAAAATCTTTAAATAAAGTTTCCGAAGCGATACTACTGCCAATGCGACCCACAATATTTGCTACACCTAAGGCAACGAGTGCACCCCAAAAACCAATCAAGATGGCCTCAAAACTAAACAAGGCAAAGATTTTTAATTTTCTCATGCCCAAAGCCTTCATTAGTCCTATTTCTTTGGTTCGCTCAGCTACTGCCATCATCAAGGTGTTGATAATACCAAAAGTAGCTGCCACTAGAGCGATTCCGGCAAAAATATTAAGGAAGGTTGTTATGGCGCTAATAATACTTGTTATGATGCCTAATTGATCGTCCAGGGTTTTTGCATCAAACCCCTTTTTGGATAGATTTGCTTTAAGGTCATTAATTTGTTGATCAGTAAAACTATTATCAAACTTGGCGAATGCAATCATGTATTGATCTTTTTGAAACTCTGGGATCCCTTGAGTCATAGCATCATTTGCTTGTTTAGCAAAAGAGATGTTGCTAGTTACCTGACTACCATTAATGATACTGGTTTCTTGGATTCCCACAATTGTTGCATCTAAAGTGAATTGTTTGCCAAGGGCGTTCTTGAAGCCAAAAGTCAATTTTTTATTCAATGCATCTTCTGGTGACTCAAAACCAAGAGCCGACACATATTCTGTAGGTATGGTGACCTCACGCTCTTTGCCCGTAACATTAACTCTACGGCCACTAGATACAGGATAGTTTACTCCTTCAGTAGTTTGCATTACTGTAGTATTCCATTTTTTGTCACCCGTAGTCATGTATTCGGCTTGAATATTGTACAGAGGTACAACCGACTTTATCCCTGGCTCCGATTTTATAGTGGCAAGATCCTCTGATGTTAGCAATGCTTGCCCAAATTGACCAGTAGGACGAGCGTCTGGGTTGTATTCCGTTGGTTTGGCGTTGGCGATGGGGTTTTCGTTGGTTTGGCTTTTTGCTGAAATCAGCAAAACATCCTTGGCTCCAACCGCATCAACCTGTTTGTCAACATATGTTTTTAGCCCGGCTCCGACACCGTTGGTCAGCATTAAGGTTAAACCCCCGATAAAAACAGCAGAAATTGTCAAAAAAGTCCGTAATTTACTTTTAGCTAAGTTTGAATTTGCGGTTAGTATGATGTCCCAAATTCGCATTACTTTTCGTCTTTCTTAATCAAGCCATCTTTTATATAAACCCGCTTATTGCATTTCTTTGCCAAATCATCATCATGCGTAACGATTATTAGTGTGATGCCATGCTCTTTATTAAGTTTAAACAAAATATCTTCAACTTGTGCGCCGGTTACGCTATCAAGGTTACCCGTTGGTTCGTCTGCAAAGAGAACGTCAGGCCTATTTATTAAAGCTCTAGCAATGCAGACGCGCTGCTTCTGTCCTCCACTTAAGTTTTTTGCACGGTTTTTTGCTTTATCTTTCAAATCAACCTGAGCTAATGTCTCTAGAGCAAGTTTTTGTCGTTCTTTTTTTCCTACGCCTGCAATTTTTAACGGTAACGCAACATTATCTATAACTGTATCATTGGCATTCATAAAGAATTGCTGGAACACAAAACCAAATCGTTCATTCCGCAATCTATCTAGTTCGGCAGGCTTAAGTTTGTTTACGTTTTTACCTTCGAATAGATAAGTTCCAGATGTAGGACGGTCCAAGCAGGCAAGAATATGCATTAATGTAGATTTGCCAGAGCCACTCTTCCCAATAATTGCTAAACTATCACCCTTGTTTATGGTAAGCGATACACCTTTGAGTGCCTTGAATGAATTCTCTTTTTTGCCATAAACTTTAGAAAGATTTTTCACGGATATTAATGATGAGTTTGTTGTTTGCACATTAAAGAGTGTATCAGATAAACGCATTACATGCTTTAAATTGGTTTATCTTTTAGTCCTAGTAAGTAGCCGACATAACTAGAAACTAGATGCAAACCGAACCATACTAATAGCACTGTAACATTTTGCAGGGGAGTAAGAGTTATTACTAGCGACGATAGCAGTATTCCACCGATTATGTAGTCTATTTGATCAAAGGGAAACCATGCTTCACCAGAAGGAATCCGAAGTTGACGCTTAAAAAAACTTTCAATGGCGTCGCCCAACAAGGCACCAATGCCAAGTAAAATTCCTAAACCTATAGGTAAACTTGCATAATCCAGCTTAATCAAACTACTAATCAAATCATTATGTATGTAAAGGTACTTTTGTAGCCAAAAAACTAGGCTGGCAAGTATTACGCCAAAGCAAAAGCCTCTCCATGTTTTGTTGTCTCCTAATATTCGTTTTCCTTTGAATGATTTTCCAAAATCTAGGGGAGTTTTCCATTTACGTAGATAAGGGATTCTTTTGGCAAAAACAGGCGTGGCGTTTGCTATGCCAGCGGGTGCAAAAAACCATAAAGCAAGGATGATAATATCAATCAAGGCTTGAGTCTCTTTCTTATACGATTTATCTTTGGATAAAGTAAGGTTTTGAGTGGCGGTCGCACCATTGAATAGTGTGCGGTTCGAAGTAGTGTAGGAAGATTATTTTTAGTTGGTTTATGGGATATCTGGGAATACACAGAAGCCATTCCTTTTTCTCCGTGAGCATCACTGCTGGCGGCACAAGGTATGTTGTTTAGCCTGGCAAATGTCGTGGCCTCCGGTCCCTTATTTTGAAAAACAGCTCGCCCATTGTATATCTCGATAATATCAATTTGATCCATAATTTTCTCTAGTGTTGCTTTTGAAATTCCATGTCTAACTGTCTCAAATGGGTGAGGGATATATACCAAGCCTCCTTGCTGTTTTATGGCACGAGCAGTTTTAGTTGCTGACATGCCTGGCGTAACGGCTTTCTTGAGGTACAAACCAATTATCTCCCCGTCTTTACTATCTATTTCTTCGCCCACTATAATTGCTTCACCGAGCATACTTTTTAGCTCTGCGGCTAGCTCAATGGTATTGTGGTCTGTTATGGCTATATAATCCAGTTTGTCGTCTTCAATAAATTGACGGTATTGCGATGGAGTTAGTCCACCATCTTTAGAGGCAATTGAGTGGGTGTGGAGGTCAACCTTATACATCATCTACTTTGTTTACTACTAAAGAAAAACGCTGATAAATGGTCACTAAAGATAGTATAGCAACTACGAGCACAGCTTGCTTTAAGTAGCCACTTAACAGACCAATTACTAGCGTAAACATGCGTACGTCATATGTCATTATTCCGTTTCGGAAGGTTGTATTTGTTTCGTGTGAGCTTGCTTTATTTGATTTCTTTGATACAACTTCACCCCACGCATTAATGTAACTGACTATTATCGATAACCCACACGCAATAACCACCCAAACTGTATAAAAAATCTCACCAGAGGTGACTAGCGCGTATGCAATTCCAGCATATATAACAACTTCTTTAATCCGGTCGGTAATGGAGTCAAGCAACATACCTTTCTTGGAGGCACTACCCTGAATACGTGCAAGTGAGCCGTCTATGGCATCTAATAAGCCAAAGATTACCAATAGTATGCCCGACCATATAAAAACTTGATTTGCTATTAGCCACGCTACGAGAAAATGACCCAGTAAGCCCAGTATTGTAATCATATTTGGAGTAACGCGCCCTCGGGATAGCCTATTGATTATTGATGCCATGGAATTCATTACACGGCGAACTTGTTGTCGAGTTTGATCAATTAGATTATTCATGGATTCCATTATACCTGTTAAAATGTAAATACATGAAGCGTATGTGGTCCGCAAAGGCACAAAGAGATGTTCTGAGTACTTTGTTGGTTTCAAGTTGTGTTAGTCTGGTTTTGCTAATCATTAGGATATTAGCTTCTGAAAGTTGGAGATTATGGTTTTTGTCGTGGAATCTGTTTTTAGCCTGGATACCCTTATTACTAGCCGTTTGGCTTAAGTTTCTGACCGATAGAAGAAAAATCCCAACCTGGAAAGAGGTTGCTGTCGGGTTATTATGGTTGTTATTTTTGCCTAATAGTTTTTACTTAATGACTGATTTGATACACCTTCAGAGCAGTGGTGAGGTTAGTTTATTGTATGATACAGCATTAATTATATCCTTTGTGATTAACGGATTGCTTCTTGGCTATATTAGTCTGTACATTGTCCATACTTTAATCAAAAAGTATGTCTCTGAATATACTGCCTATTGGTTAGCGCAGTTAGCGCTTTTGTTGTCTGGGTTTGCGATTTATTTAGGAAGATACTTACGCTGGAATACTTGGGATGTCGTTATCAATCCTATGGGATTAATTTTTGATGTATCCGATCGAATTATTAATCCAGGGTCGTATACGCTGACGTTTGTAGTGACAGGGGTTTTTTACGTGTTATTAGGCTCTACCTACGCTGTTATCTATCATCTAATAGAAATTATTCGTAGTAACTAGACAAATTTATCTGTTATACTACCTCTGTTATGGACAGACTCCAAGATATTTTCCAGAAAACAATAGCCAGTATATATAACGTTGATAAAGAAGTTATTTTTACAAGAACAGATAACGATTTTGGCGATTTCTCTACAAATGTTGCCATGTTACTTGCCAAAGAACTGAAGGATAACCCTCGTCAAATTGCTCAAAACATAGTCGATTCTATAGATGAGGCAAAGGGTATTAGAAATATTGAGGTTGCTGGCCCAGGATTCATTAACCTAAGAGTTAGTGACGAGATTCTTGTTGATATGATTCTTGTTCCAAAAAGTGATGAAAATACCCAAACTGTGGTGATTGAGACTAACAATCCTAATCCGTTTAAGTCGATGCATATTGGGCACGGTTTTAACTGTGTGCTTGCAGACACAATTGCTAACCTACTGGAATCTTCTGGGGCAAATACACATAGAGTTAGTTACCATGGCGATGTTGGTCTGCACGTTGGAAAAAGCATGTATAGTTTACTTAAGTTTGTAGAGGGTGATCCTTCAAAGCTAGACACTATTCCAGTAAATGAACGCAACCGTTTCATGTCTCAGATGTATGCCCAAGGATCGAAAGTATATAAAAATGACGATTCGGCCAAGAAAGAGATTGACGGGCTGGCCAAACAGTCGTTTATACTTGACGACCCTATTTATAAGAAGGTCTATGAAACTTGTAGGGAATGGAGTTTTGAGCAGATAGATGATTTGGTAGCACGACTTGGAAACAAACCAACAGAAAGACGCTATCTGGAGAGTCAAGCCGATAACTTAGGAGTAGAGACTGTTAGGCAACATGTCGGAGATGTTTTTATTGAAAGTGAAGGTGCGATAATGTTTCCAGGATCTAAATACGGTTCATTCGATAATGTTTTTGTTGGCAGTAATGGATCTGGATTATATGGTGCCCGCGACTTAGGGCTAATGCAACTGAAGAATCGAGACTATCATCCCGAAAAAAGCTATATTGTAACCGCTGAAGAACAAAGAGATTATTTTAAAGGTGTTATCAAGGCTTCGGAATTGTGTCTGCCTAATTTACAGAACACAACTGTAAATATTCCAACAGGAACAGTTAAGTTAACTTCAGGAAAAATGAGCTCCCGGGATGGTGATGTGCTAGAAGTTGAGTGGCTATTTAATCAGATAAAGCAGGCGCTAGAGTCGCACAGTAGTAATGATGAAGCAATAATAACGGGCGCAATAAGATATCAATTTTTAAAAGTTAAAATTGGCAATGATGTAGTCTTTGATATTCAAGGCGCAACACAATTACAAGGTAATACCGGCCCATACCTTCAATATTCTTATGCACGAGCCTATTCTATACTAAGCAAAATAAACGAACCTACAGATACTATGCTTATTGATTTGGAGTCTAACGAACATATTTTGTTGCATAAAATAAGTGAATACAACGAAATTTTAGAAAAGGCACAAAAGGATCTTTCGCCACATATACTAGCAAACTATACATACGAGCTTACGCAGAGTTTCAATAGTTTTTACGAAAAAAATAGGGTGATTGGCGACGAAAGAGAAGATCAAAGAGTAAAATTGATTGGCTTGTATACTAGAACACTTAAAAAATGTTTAGACATTCTAGGAATTCCAGTATTAGAAAAAATGTAGACAAACACAAGTTTTTGCTATACTGAAAGCATAACAATTATCAAGGAGTCTAATCTTTATGGATATTTTATTCGACTATATTTATCAAATTAATTGGTTTACGGTTGTAATCGCCTCGTGCGTTGGCATGCTTATATCAGCGGTTTGGTACTCTGATGCTTTTTTTGGTCAGGTTTGGAGAAAGTCAATCGGGCTAAAGAAAAAAGATATCGAAAACCCAAAAACAGACGTTGGGCTTATTATCGCATTTATAACTTTGCTGATTATGACAGCGGCAACTGCAGTTTTGATAGATGTCTTAAAAATTTCTGGGGCATGGAGTGGGCTATTGTTTGGTTTGCTGGTAGGTTTTGGGCTCCTTGCTACAAATAATGGTATGCATAAGCTATACGAGCAACGCCCGTTCTCTTTATTTGTAGTTACTGCTGTGGGTGATATATTGACGATGTCAGCAATAGGTGTTATACTAGCTCTTTGGAAATAGGAGATTTTCTAATATGGCGAAGGCGCCAAAGAAGAGCGGAGTAAAAGTTACAAAAAAAGTTACCAAAAAGGTTAAGTCGTCTGCCAAATCTGAGTTGGAAGGTTTTGTAGATTTTATTCGTACGCAAGGAATAATTGGGTTAGCGATTGGTTTTGTAATGGGTACTCAGGCCAAGCAACTGATTGATCAGATGTCTAGGAGTTTTATAGATCCGATACTGGGATTACTGATTGGTGGCAGTAAAAGTTTAAGCGAAAAATCGGTATACGTTCAAATTAATTCTCGTTCAGCATCTTTTGCGTGGGGGGCATTTGTGTATGCTGTGATTAATTTTTTAATAATTGCCGGAGTTATCTACTTTACTTTTAAGTGGTTACATCTTGATAAGCTCGATAAAAAGAAAAGCTAACATATTTGTTAGTTGTTAAATTAACCATTAGATTTTTTTAGTCATAAGGTCTATATTTTAAGTAAATGCGTTACTATGGCAATGTTACTAGATCTCAGCAGAAAAGATCAAGGAAATATAGATGGTTGTTTTTGGTGATAATCATAATAGTTGTTCTTTTAGTATGTTTATTCTTCTATGAAAGTAGGAAAAATAATAAAAGTGCAACAGAGGGGAGCAATGGAGTAAACGCCAATAATCAAGCAACTGAGCAGATTCACGATTTTGATACCGTAAAGGCAAAATATTTATTCAGCGGCACGGTTGTTCCAGCAAGGGCAGTAGAAAATGAGGCTCGTAAATCTGATGGAAGTATTGATTATAATCAACCATTCAGCAAACTAGATACATTTAATCCGTCTCAGTACGATGCCTGGACCATAGACAACGAGTGTCCTATAACGGACGCGAATATACCATATCGTCAACAAGTTACTAATACCGTTTTTAATTGCCGTCCTGAATTTTTGCCTGCCATGAAAAAATACTTTACAGTTTTAAATTTTGCAAACAACCATGTTTACGATCAGGGTAGCGACAAGTTTCCGCAAATGCAGAAGTATGCTCAAGATGCCGGGTTTCAATTTCTTGGTAATCAAAATCCGGCCGAAACAAAAGATGTATGTGAGGTTATGTCTATGAAGGTGCATCTTAATAAGAAAGATGGATCAAGTACAGAGGGTTCTTTACCGATAGCTTTTTGTGCGTGGCATTATTTTGAAAGACAGCCCTATCCAGGGGAGTTTGATGTCATGAAGAAATACGCAGATATCATGCCGGTGGTGGGGTTGATGCAGGTTGGTCAAGAATATGTTGCTAAAGCCGGATCTGATCAAGAATTTGTAGGTAGATCGATAATTGATGGAGGCGCAGAGTTTGTTATCGGAAATAGTCCTCATTGGGTACAAAACAGCGATGTATACAAAAATAAGCTGATATTTTATTCAACAGGAAATTTTATCTTTGATCAACTAGACAAGGAAACTAATCGTGGAGCCTCAATTGAGGTGAATATGAAGATTAAGTATGACGAAAATGTCGCGAAATGGCTGACTTTAGGAGATAGATGTAAAACACATTACGACGACTGCTTAAAACTTGCACAAGACTTAAAGCTCAAAAAGATCAAACCGACTTTTACTTATGGCTTGGTTGCAAGTACAACTGGGTATAAACAGCTAACCCAGAAGGCTGACTCGGTCACTCAACAAGAAGTTGAAGAGCGTGCAAATTGGCAAGAAACATTAAAGAAGTTAGGGCAAAGGTAATTATGGTTATGGGCAAATATCGAGTTATAATGGTCAATAATGATTAATAAGAAACTTAAACCAACAAAACTTCTCTGGATGGATCTGGAAATGACCGGTCTAGACTGTAAGAATGATGTTATTTTAGAAGTCGCTGCCGAAATAACAGATTTTGATTTTAAGACTTTGGCTACTTATGAAGCTTGCATAAAACAACCCAAAGACGTGGTAGTAAGTCGAATGCAGGCAAATCCATGGTGGCAAAATTATCCTGAAAACAGAGATCAGTTTGTGAATAATTTAGAAAAGGGCAAGGAATTGGCAGATACAGAATCCGAATTGATAGGAATTATTGAAGAACAGTTTGGCGATGAACCAGCAGTATTGGCTGGAAATTCAATATATAACGACAGGTTATTTATTAAACAATGGATGCCCACATTAGACCTTAAGCTTCATTACAGAATGCTTGATGTCAGTTCATGGAAGGTGTTAATGCAGGGGAAGTTTGGCAAGGAATACACCAAACCTGAAATTCATCGCGCATTTGAAGACACGCAAGGCTCAATTGCTGAGCTTCAATATTATCTGGACTGGTTTAAAAAGCAAAAATAAAAACATACAGCACAACAAAGTTGCAATATGTGCTTAGGTATAGTACAATATTTGGATATATTGTATGAGGATTCATAGTGCCTGAAATTGATCGTTATAGAGGTTTGCATTTAGATGAAGAGTCAGTTCATGACGCTCTCAATGTAAGTATTGAAAGGATCCGACGCCTGAATAATATACCGGTTAATGACCCAGAACTATGGCGAGATGCCGAAGACAGATCTTATAAAGCTATCCACGAATTTGCGAATTATTATGGAATTGGTCACGATGATGTAGGACTCAAACAGCGCCAATTACTTGCAATATATATAGATAAATCAATTAGAAATGATGTAAATCCACTCAATATTCTTAATGCTCATGAATTGTTGCATATCGCCGAAACAGATTCGGAATCTATAGATTATAGTATGGTTGTATCACCCGAGTATAAAACAAGATTTAATTGGGTGATATCCACCAATCCACATACGTATACCGAAACAATTAGTGACCACGATATGAGAGAGCTATCAGAAGGAAGTAGTTTATCTCGATCTAATTTTCTGGGCGCACAACAAAATCAAGAATTTATTCTTAGGAGGTTTCGATTAGTAGAGAAGCTTAGGGGGTTTTTTTCAAAATCTGAACATGCCCCTACATCTTCACGGAGCAATAAGTTAAAAAGAGATAGATTAATAGTTAAGGGTATTGCCTCGATTGCCTTAATTGGTGTAGTAATGTTCGGTGTAAGTAAAGGGCTATCAGAGGACGAACAACAAGCAAGTAAAGAAGAATCGAACATAACTACGGTAATAAACCAACAAGAAGCAACTACACAAGAACGTAAATCAATATCAACCACTCAAAACGATAGGCCAATGGAACAGAAAGCGACCGCTCAGGTTAATTCTGATAACATGCAGAATACGGAGCAATCCAATAATTTACCACAAAAAAATAACCCAACAGAAAACAGCCAAGTATTTGCTGTCGTTGAGCAAGAGCTTTCTGTCCAAAAAGGAGATAACTTATGGAGATTATTGCAAAATAATTTTGCATATTTAAATATAGAAAAGCATGAGTTAAATAGGCGTATAGGGATGATTATGCCAGAAATATCTAAAGCTAATCCTAATATCAGAGACTTAAATGTATTATACAGCGGACAAAAGATAATTATAAACCAGGAAGCTATTGATATAATGTTGAAGGCCTAGATGCAGTAAGTTAATGAAGAAAATATCGTGGACCATAAATCTATAGAAGAATATTTATTATCAAAGCCTGATTCGATACTTGACTATCCATTTGGAAAAGGGGTGGCAGTCTATAAAACAAATAGTAAAATGTTTGCTTTAATAGCAGAAGGGAGTAGCCCAGTTAGGATAAGTCTTAAGTGTGATCCTAAATTGTCAGAAGTTTTAAGAGAAAAATACGAATCTGTTATGCCAGGATATCATCTAAATAAGAAGCACTGGAACACGGTTATCTTAAGCGGACAACTACCGTGGGATGATATAAAAGGTCTAATTGATCTAAGTTATAATCTGGTTAATAAAACTAAGTAGTTTCTACTTTGAAGGAGCAAGAGGGTTTTTTGGATCCCATTCTTTTATGATAGGTTCTGGTTCAGCCTCTAGCGCATTTAATATATTCTGATATGCTACACTTTCTGCTGGGCTAATATGCTTGTCGGCGTCAAGCACGCTATTCGCAATTTTGGTCACCAGATCTTTAAACAATAGTGCAGAGCTTTGATCCTGTAATTTAAGTAGAGCAACAGAGTTAGTAATTGCCCTAAGTAATTGTGGCTCAATACCTTCGGATGTATCTCTTGCGTATTCTGGAATTGGAGACCTATAGTTATCAAAATCAAGTAAGTCATCAATGAGATCAGAGTTTGCGTTATCAGCAAAATTTTTAATGACTTGTTTCGTAATGAAACTATCCTTAAGATCTTCAAAGAATCCTGGATGTGAAAGGATTATGTATCTTGACGACTCTTTAATGCTCATCTGCATATCTATCCATTGGGGTGTGGTGAAATTTTCTCTTCCAATCATTGAGAAGCTCTAGTGTTATCTTTAAGAATCAGGGTGACGTTGTCGTTACTTTGTTTAATAACTTCTTTACCTTTGGGGCCAACACTGCCGTATTGTGCTTCTAGTGATTTTTGATACTCTGCAAGTTTTTCGGTAATAATTTGAGTGAACACTTCATCATAACGACCATTACTAGAGGCAGCGGTAAGTTCTTGATCAGTTTTCTTGTCTGTTAATAATACAAGTTCTTTATCCTTTACTTTGCGTTTTTGTTTTGCAAGATAATTAATTAAGCTGTTTTGATCTGATTTCATAGTCATTGACGTTACTACAGCTAGCTTTTTTGCTTTTTCGCCACCAGCTTTTGTGGTACCAGCACCAGCGATACGAATAATCTCATTTTGTTGTTGGGCAATCTTTACTAATGATTCTGTTGAGCTGTCTTTCGATCCAAAAATACTAAAAATAACTACAAGCAACAATACAACTAATGTAACAACGCCTAGTCCTATAATTAGCATTTTTAGCTTCGGGTTATTTGGCAGTAAACTTTTCTTTGGTGGTGTTTGAGGGTTCATAATAAAATCAAACTGCTGACTATCTAAGTTTTCAGAAGTAGGTTGAGTTTGTGGAGCTTGTACTTCAGTTTGTACTACCTGCTGAGAAGGTTGGCTATTTTGCGTTTGTCCAAGCTGTGGATTTGGCTGAAATTGATTACTAGGATCCATAACACTAATCATACCAAAGCATGAGCATATCAACCAGATTAATGTCTAGTCTAATGTTTATTATTAGGATGACTTCTAATTGTTTATGTTATAGAATAAATATATTAGCTAACAGGGGGTGTTATGTCTAAAACAAGAAAGAAACAAACCGCAGATAAATCTGTATACTTTTGGGCCTTGGCCAGAATTACATTAGGATTTACCTTTTTGTGGGCATTTTTTGATAAATTATTGGGCTTGGGATTTGCTACATGTCGAGACAAAAAGACAGATATCGTTGTGTATATGTGTGAAAAAACATGGATAAATGGAGCATCACCAACCGAGGGCTTTCTGAAGTTCGGAACAAAAGGCCCTTTATCTGATGTTTTTCAGGCAATGGCCGGAAATTCATTAATCGATTTTTTATTCATGACGGGCTTATTTCTTATCGGTTTGTCTCTAATACTCGGTGTTGGTATGAGAATAGCAACAATCAGCGGTGCTATATTATTGATGTTGATGTGGCTGGCAACCCTATTTCCAGAGAATAATCCGTTTGTTGATGAACATGTTATTTATTCTATTGTGCTACTCGGCTTATTATATTCAAACAACCGTCAGGTGTGGGGCTTTCGTAAATGGTGGATACGACAGAATATAGTTAAGCAATTTCCGATACTAGAATAAGACGGTTAATACATAAACAGGAGATTAGGTGAGAGTGATAAAACACAAATCAAAACGGGATACAGAACAAATAATGCGTTTTGGATTGATAAATCTATGAAGGTTGTGGTAGTAGGGGCCGGTTTTGCTGGAATTCGTACAGCGCTAAGTTTAGCTAACAAGAAAAATATTGAAGTTAAACTAATATCTACAGAAAGTTATTTTGAATATCGTCCAGCGCTTTATCGTTCGGCCACAGGGCATTCCCCACTGGAGGTAGCTATACCTTTGCGCGATTTTTTTGGCTATGCACAGAATGTTGAAGTCGTTAAAGATATCATTGTTGACTTGGACAACAAAAGCAGTCAAGTTATTGGAGAAAGTGGTTCAGTATATACTTATGATAGGCTAATACTTTCACTGGGCAACGTAACAGAATTTTTTAATATCAAAGGTCTAAAACAGTTCGCTTATGGGGTAAAAAGCATCCATGAAGCGTTGAGATTGAAGCGCCACATCCATGAACAGTTGATGGACCCAAAAACAGAGAAGAATTATGTGGTTATTGGAGCGGGGGCTACAGGCGTGGAGCTGAGTGCTGAATTGAAAACATACATAAAGAAGATTCGAAAAAAACATAAAGTACGCCCAACATTTAATATTGAGTTAATAGAAGCAAGCCCCAGAGTTTTATCGACCATGACAAAAAGGTATTCCAAAAAAGTTAAAACCAGATTGCGTCATATGGGCATAAAAATTCACACAAAGACAGCAGTTAAGACTGAGACAATAGAGGGAATACAACTTCCTAATGGATCTATTGAATCCAAAACTGTTGTCTGGACTGCTGGTGTTGCAAATAATCCATTCTTCAAGAAATTCCCAAAGGTCTTTTCGTATGGCAGAGCAGGTAGAGTAGTGGTAGATGAATATTTAATGGCTACAAAGAACATCTTTGTGATAGGAGACTGCGCAGATACACAGTATAGCGGTATGGCACAAACAGCAATACACGATGCGAAATTTGTCGCAAACAATATAATTCGTGAACAAAAAAACAAACAACTAATCAAATATAAGCCCAAAAAACCTGTTTATGCTGTTCCGGTAGGTAAGTATTGGGCTGCAGTATCGTGGCATGGAGTAGAAATATATGGATTAATTGGTTGGATTTTAAGGCGCTTGGCTGATCTGAAGGTTTATCTATCCTTTTTGCCGATACCTAAAGCGCTAAGTGTTTGGCGTAGTGGTTTTCTTGACGAAGAGACTTGCCCTATTTGTAAGGTATAATATAAGGAGATGGATAAAGTGTTTCAACAGCCCAAAAAATGGATTTTAAATAACCTAGTCTTCATTAGCTGGATTGTGGCTCTGGGAGCAGTAATTGGCAGTATGGGATTGAGTGAGATACTAAATCTTAAGCCCTGCGCATTGTGCTGGTATCAAAGAATATTTATGTTTCCGTTAGCATTCGTATTGGGTGTTGGTGTCTATCGTAAAGATGACAACTCGGCTTACTATGCACTACCTCTAAGCATAATTGGTATGGTGATAGCCTTTTATCATACATTACTGCAATGGGGAATAATTAAAGAGGTAATTACTACCTGTTCGATCGATAGTTCTTGTGCTGAGCCGCAAATTAACTGGTTCGGATTTATCACAATTCCTTTTATGTCGTTTTTGGCGTTCACGACACTAACAATCATATTATCTGTTCATATTCGGTTATTACGAAAATCTTCGAACTCTAAGAAAAGAAAAACTGCAGAAAAAGGCAAAACAGGTATTGACAAATAAAAGTACTTGTGCTAATATAAAGTGGTCAATATAAAACAAAAAAGGATCACAATAAAAATGTCAAAAATCAAAATCACAGATAATTCAGGCGCAACACCCTCAGTAATATCTCCGACTCAAAACCAGATGGACGAATGGATTGCTCAGGAATTAGCCGAAGAATCAGACATTCAGATGCTTGGTGACGACGACCCGCATACCTTGTTTGATGAACCACAAAGTGCATCAATGGACTAACAAAATATAACCGACAAGACAAGAGGATTATCAACATGGAAAAAGGACGAAAACCCAATAGTAGCAAAAGAGTAGTCGCGACCTTAATGGCAGGCCTAGTATTTTTTGTGGCAGACGCTACTCACACAACGTTATCATCAGAAGAAGAACAGCCCAAAGACAGACAAATAGCTGAAGCGCAATTGAGTGATAAGATGCAGACAATAGAAGGTGTAATTTTAGGATCAATAGGAGTGGGTAAGGCGGAGGTCGTTAAACATGTCCCTGAAGCCGTAGAATATCATGGCCGAAAATTATCAATGCAACCTACACCGACTATTGATAGTGTAGGAAGTTCCTCTAAGATTATTGAACGCCCAGGAACGGATTTTTTGTTTATACCTGGGGGATTGACATACACTGGAGAGTTTCGTGATTTGGATCAGATTTCAAGTTCAGATGCTCGAGGATTATCTGTCGATATTGATTGGGCTAATGTTGATATTCACCAAAAACAAGACGTACCAGAAGATTTTCCTTCCATCAAACTAGATGGCCTTAAAATCATCAAAGACCAACACGGAAATAGCATAGTTACAGGGGTTAGAGATTGCTCAAATCCAAACGAGGGGCTGGTTGTTTTAGATATGTTATCGGGTATGACGGAAAACGGGGGAGAAATTACAGTAGGCTCAGAGTCAAATGACCCAGCTACAGTCAGAATTAAGGAAGCAAGGGAGGGTTTCAGAGTGAAGACTATGCCCTTTTCTGGAGATAATTGGGAGGTAGATATAAAAGATACTCTTGATAATCTGGGTGATTTGGCAACAGTTTTATATGAAAGAGGAATTCCGATATCTGGAATAATGGATGTGGATAGTGGAGAGCGCAGTACCGCCCCAGATGCAGCAGGACTTCCTGTGGTGGATAGATATTTGGTTATTTCAAATCCAGATAATATCCCTACCAATCAGGCATATCAGCTGTAAGTAGTACACAGTTGCGGTAGGTTTTAGTGATATGGGCTATTCGTTAATACGGGTCCTAAGGTACAAAATTGCTCACCCAAGATTATTCGCTGTTAAAAAAGTAAAAAATACTAGCATGAGTTTTTTGATGAATATTATTGACTCAAGATTAACGGAAGTCTAATAACTAAACCAATTATTGGCGATGAGTAGCGTACAATAGTAGTACGTTATGGATGCTGTTGAGGATATTAAGCAACGTTTAGCTATTGAGGATGTCATTGGTGAATACGTTGAATTAAAACGTGCTGGTAGGAACTTTCGGGGACTCAGCCCTTTTAATTCAGAGAAAACACCTAGTTTTATGGTTAGCCCCGAAAAGCAAATTTGGCATGATTTTTCATCAGGAAAAGGTGGAAACATGTTTAGTTTTGTGATGGAGATGGAGGGGCTTGATTTTAAGGGCGCATTAGAGCTATTAGCGCGCAAGGCTGGTGTTGATTTATCTCAATATCGTAGTGAAAATTATGCCAAAAATTCAAAATTAAAAGAGCGTTTGTATGGTGCGCTTGATCTTGCGTCGAAGTTCTACCAAGTACAACTGAAGAACAATAAAACAGTACTTAATTATGTTATTAATGAGCGCGAACTAACCAAAGAAACAATTATTGAGTTTAAGATAGGTTATGCACCCGCAAGTGGGCAGGCGTTGTGTGATTTTTTGTTAGATAAACAATACACGCCGGATGAAATAAAGAAGGCTGGTTTAGGCAATGTCTATGGTGGACGGTTAAAGGATATGTTTAGGGGGCGGATGATGATAGCATTAATGGACTCACAGGGAAGGGTTATTGGGTTTACGGCACGTCAAATAGAGGATGATAAAAATAGTCCAAAGTATATCAATACGCCACAAACACTTTTATATGATAAAAGTAGGCATGTTTTTGGGCTACACCTCGCTAAAGATTCAATAAGAAAAAATGATTTTGTTGTCGTGGTAGAAGGTAACATGGATGTGATAATGAGCCACCAAGTTAATGTTAAAAATGTTGTAGCAACAGCCGGAACGGCAATGACTCTGCAACATTTAAAGGAGATTTCGCGCTTTTCTCCTGATATTCGACTTAGTTTTGATAAAGATATAGCTGGCCAGAACGCGACAGAACGTACAGTTATTCTGGCAACTGGATCGGATATAAAACTTGGTGTGGTAAGTATACAATCTGGCAAAGATCCAGATGAGCTAATAAAATCTGATGAGCAAGCCTGGAAGGATGTCATTCAGAGATCAACCTATTCGTTGGATTGGTTAATCGAATATTACTCAAAAGATATCGACATGAATTCTGGAGAAGGAAAAAAGACATATACTAAGAAGATTATCCCAATAATTAATAAACTAACTGACTCGGTGGAAAGAGAACACTACCAAAACGTAGTAGCTAATAAACTTGGAGTTAGTGTTACTGCGGTGAAGATGCAACAGGGTTCACCTACACAAAAACGCCCATTAAAACGGGGGCGAGAGGTCGAGCAAGTAGACAAGCGACAAGCCGATATATTAAAAACTGAAAACCAATATATAGGTTTGTTATTAATGCAACCTAGTCTGCGTCATTATATGAATGTAGCTACTTCGCAAATGTTGTTTGGTGATTTACCAAAAGAAATGTTTGAATTTATCTCAAAAAACAAGTCTTTAAAGGCGAAAGAATTGATGGATAAAATAAATGATGTGCAAAAATTGAGTGATTATGGTAAAGTAGTTTCATTATTGTATGAGGAACTCTATGCCAACCTCGAGTTTATTGAGCTTGAATATGAAGCCGCTCGACTGCAGGTGCGTGTAATAGAACATTACGTAAAAGAACAAAAGCGAACCATTATTGCTCAACTCAAAGCTGGTGTTTCATCGGTGAATGAAGCAAAGCTACTTGAAGAAGCAAAACAACTAGATTATTTATTAAAGAACGCGAAGGAGAGTGTGCGTGGGTAATGATAAAGACAAGAAGGCATTAGAAAATTCAAAACTTAAAATACTAGAAAAGGCTAAGAAAGATGGTAAAATCGAACAGCGTGAGATTTTTAAACAGATTCCTGATACTCCAGATAATATTGACTTACTAGATAAACTGCATGCCGAGTTAACAGATGCTGGAGTTGAGATTATTGAAGCCACCGAACCAAATGCAGAAGACTTTTCTGATGAATGGGTTTCAGAAGAAGAGGAGGTTGTGGTTGAAGAACAGATTTATGCAGATGATATTTCTGATGACTCTGTACGTTTATATTTAAGAGAGATTGGTAAGATCCCTCTACTTAAACCAGAGGAAGAGCTAGAATTAGCATACAAAGTAGTAGCTGGAGATAAACGTGCTAAAGATAAAATGGCTGAAGCTAACATGCGTCTAGTGGTGTCTATTGCGAAGCGTTATGTTGGACGAGGCCTTGATTTGCTTGATCTTATTCAAGAAGGAAATACAGGTTTATTGCGAGCGGTTGAAAAGTTTGATCCAGATAAAGGTTTTAAGTTTAGTACATATGCAACCTGGTGGATTCGTCAAGCAATTACGCGAGCAATTGCAGACCAGGCTAGAACAATTCGTATTCCTGTTCACATGGTTGAAACCATAAATAAATTACTCAGGACACAACGTCGATTAACTCAAGACTTAAATCGTGAACCAACAAACGAAGAAATTGCCCAGGCGATGGAAATAGATGTTGATAAGGTTGAACACATCATGAAAATCAAACAAGATATTAGCTCACTTGATGCTAGTGTACGTGACGATGAAGAGGATAGCGTACTAGGTGATTTTATCGAAGACGAAGACACTATTAGTCCTGAGGATTCAGCAACTAATCAATTACTAAAAGAACATGTTAAAGATATGTTGGGTGTTTTGTCGGAACGTGAACAAAAAATCTTAAAACTACGATTTGGCTTAGAAGACGGAAGATCTCATACTCTTGAAGAAGTAGGGCAAGAATTTAATGTGACTCGTGAACGAATTAGGCAAATTGAAGCAAAAGCACTAGCAAAATTACGAAAGCACAAAGACAGTAAGAAAATACATGACTATATAAGCTAATGCAATTTGCGAATTTAATAATCTGGATATTTTTACCAAGCATTATTGCCTGTGCAGTATTATTACCATATATTTACTTCAAAAGGAGAAGGAATAAACAATGAACATTATTGGAATAGCAGGTCTACCTCGTAGTGGTAAGGATTCACTAGCTGAATTATTTATATCGCATGGATATTTTGGGGTGTCTTTAGGTGATATTGTCCGTGATGAATCAAGGAGGCGACATGCTAACGAGAAAGATCCAATATCCGTCAAGAACATGACAGAGACATCAAATTATTTAAGGACAAATTTTGGGGCAGATTTTGCATTAAAGCAGGCTTTATCGCGCTTTGCTAAGGCTGAAGCAAGTCAACAATACAAGGGGCTGGTTATATTCAGTGTACGAGCCCCGATAGAGGTAGATTTTATCAAACAGAACAAAGGTAAGCTGATTTGGGTTGAAGCAAGTAATGAGGTGCGTTTCAGGCGTTCGCAGTCTGCTCGTCGCCAAGGTGAAGCTGAACAGACCTTAAAAGAAATGCTAGATCAAGAAAAGCTACAAGAAACTCCCCAAGATGGCTTGCCGGCTGATGTACAAATGGATACTAGCTATGTAAAGCGTCAGGCAACTGATATATTCGAAAATAATGGTAGTAGCTTTGAAGAGTTTAAAAACTTGGCAATAAAAACTTTTAGACTTTATGATTAGCTCTTGGTAGTTGCTTGTAGTATGGCATAGCCTTAAGGGTATTGTTGAGTAGTTTCCAGATTTGCAAGAAAGCACCAGCAATAATTGGATTGGTAATTGTTATAGCATGAGGTTCGGTGCCAAACAGCACAATTAGCAAGGTTGACCCGCTAACACTCCATTCCACCGGTGCGTTGTAATCCTCGTTTTTAATCCATGTCCGTTCAAGATTACTACGTGTATCTATCTCGGGATTCACTGGGGTAGTCGACATGTCTGGAGTTATGCCGTGTCGTTGAACGTTATGTCGACTCGGCTTGGTGCGGATTTCGTGCATATCATCAAATCCAATTGAGGCAATATCTGACTGCGAACGCAAGAAAAATATTGGTTTGAGTAGGTGAATCTGCGCATGATATGCCTCTACAACTGCATCATGCCCGGTTACCACCGTTATATTAGGCTGCTCGTTATGCTTATGATAAGTTGACAGTAGATCGTTCATGACTCGTTTAACGGCTTCTTCTCGGGCAGTGGCAACATTACGCTGTTCGGCTACAAGGTTTGTTAGCGCTAAGGGATTATCAGGGTAGTAGATGTATTTTTTCAAATTTACCTCTCGGCGTACCAAGCCAAGTTCTGTTAATTGATCTAATACCTTGTATGTATTTGATCGGGTTAGATGTAGTTCTTTGGCAAGTAGTGGCGGGGAGACGGATCCATGCTTAAGCAACAGGGTATAGGTTTCTGCTTGTGTAGTATTTAGCCCGGCCGTGATTAAATCGTTTATGACCATAGTTTTATTCTAACACAATAAATATAAGTTGTGAAACACGTATTCACAAAAGAAAATTAACAGATATAATAATGCTGTATTGTGTGAAAAAGAGTTGACAAAAATTAAAAAACCAGTAAAATATCAAATATCCTAATGAGGTAGAGAATTATGACCATAGTAGATATAAAACCAGAATGTGCTGAATGTCCAAGAATGGCACTTCCAAAAAAAGCCTTATTAAAGGCAGATGAATTGTCTGAGTATGTTGAGGTTTTAAGAGAACAGGCTTTGGAAGCGGATAATACGATTGAATACCATACGCCTGATGACAGATTTGTTACAGCATATCAATTGTTGAACGAACAGGCCGACACTATTAGTTCGGGCGCAGACTCGTTAAGGTTGATGGCTAGAAGTGCAATTGCCGAATGTCAAGATGGTTGTGGCGGTTTTGTAGCCGACAGGTTTGTTTGTCAGGGCAACAATAGCGAATGGCTTCAGGCGCTTGAAATTGACTATGGCGAAGGCGGTTTAGAGTAAATAAGGAAAGGATTATTATGGTAGATAAGGATAGAAATTTAAAAGAGCCACAACTTTCAGCGAAAGAGATAGAAGAGCGGTTAAAGGAAGGTTTGGCTCGTGCTGTCGAATCAATTACGGGTGATGCGACACAGAACCCTATCGAAGTTTTTCCAAATCCGGCTGACAAGGAACGTCGACAGGATATTGAATTTGGCGTCGAGCTAAGTGAAGATCAAGAGGTTGCGTTTCGTGATGCAATGTCAGAAATTGGTATTGGTCGTGAAACAAACCGCGATGCCGCAACGGTTGGTCTGGAGGAGGGGTACTTGGCGCTTCTTGAAGGAGGTCAAAGCCATAAGATGCTAGCCGAGCTAAATATAACTTCTGAGTCAGTTGTAAAGCCAGGTGTAATTATTATGTCTGGTGACTCTGAGCGAGCTATATCTGACAAAGAGCAGACATTAACAGCTAAGGTACTTGGATTATCCGTAGAAGATGTTGGCACAACAGAGTATGAAGTTGCTGAACAGGTATTTAGGGCTCACCATGATTTTGTTGCACAAGAAGAAGTTGTTTTACCTTATGGTTATACAATTGACGGTAAGCTAACGCATGAATCAACTGGCCAATTTCGTCAAATCGGAATGGTTGGTGATGTGCCGGCAGTTGTAATGCGAATTGATCGTGAATGGCATGAAGATGAGGCAGGCAACCGTAGTTTTAAACGTCCAGATAACTTTGCAAAAATGTGTATTATTTCGGAAGTTGATGGAGTAGATTCGATTGGATTCGTAACTAGCTCAACGTATCAGCCGTCAAATGAGATAGACGCCATACGTGCAAGCAAAGCTACAGATGTAGTGATAAAAGTTCCGACTTATGGTACGGCAGAGCTTGCAATTGTTAAGCAAGAGTCTATGCCTGAGCCACCTGCACTGAACCAGCTTGCAGGTGAAGCTTATAAAGCTAGTCAACAACTTTCTAGGTTAGAAGCTTAATTTGCTCCTCGCCTCAATACTTTGGCGGTATTGATTGCTGAGACATGTCTAGGCTATTTATTCTACGTATAAGTTCATAATTACACAGATAAGTGTATACTTGAATAAATGAACCAGAAGGTTGAAATACAATTGTTTGCAAAAAAATTAGCAAAGTACAAGAAGCTTATTGATGCGGATATTGAGTTGTATTCAAAAAATATTCAAAGAAGTACACTATCAAATTACGGAGCCTATTCTAGGGTTGCAACAGATGCATTCATTGATATCTTAAAGAGAGGTGGAAAACGAATTAGGGGCTCGCTAGTTATTACCGGCTATGAAATGATGGGTGGAGAAAATCGTAAAATGATAGTCCAGGCTAGTCGTGCCATAGAGATGATTCACGCATACATCTTAATAATGGATGATATTCAGGATAACAGCTTAGTGCGTAGGGGTGGTCCAACAGCACATGTTGCTTTGGCAGACTATCATCGTAAACACTACTTATCTGGTGATTCAGAACATTTTGGCATTTCACAAGCCTTAAATGCTATGGGCATAGGCAATCATGCTTCACAAGTTATTGTACTAAATCTTGATGTGGACGAAGAGCTTAGAATAAAGGCTTCAAGTATATTGAACCAGTCTATGGTTACTACGGCGCACGGTCAAACCAATGACATCATGAATGAAGTTAATTCTGATGTTCAGATGAAGGATATCGATAATGTCTTAGAGTGGAAAACTGCTTACTACACGTTTCTGAACCCCTTAACTTTCGGGATGGTGTTGGCTGGTGCAGATTGCCGTGCGACAGATGCAGTACGAGATTATTGCCTGAGCGCAGGCAGAGCTTTTCAAATTACAGATGATATATTGGGTATATTTGGGAGCGAGTTTGAGAGTGGCAAAAGTCCTATGGATGACATTAAAGAGGGAAAAAAGACATTGTTATCTTTATATGCGCTTCAGAATACAGATAAAGCAGATAAGAACTTTTTAATCCAGATGCTAGGCAATAAAGATTTAACGATGTCTGAATTCGAACGATGTAGGGATATTATCGTTGACTCTGGATCGTTAGAGTATGCTAAAAAAGAAGCAACACGGTGTATCGAATATGCCAAAAAATCTATTCGTAAACAAACTATAGATTGGAATAGAGAAGGGGTTGATTTCTTAGAGGGTCTAGCAGATACACTCGTTGATCGTAGAGCTTAGGTTATGTAATAGTGGTATAATGTTGACAATGGAAGAAGTCTCTAGTATTACCAAAAATATCGATAAAACTTTCTACATTACTAGTAAGTTTTTCCCTAAAAAGGTTAGGGAGGATGTAGCTAGGTTGTATGGTTTTGTTGGGACGGTCAAAATGTATGCAGACACCAAGGATAACCATAAGAAAGTACTAGCATTAGAAAAATCTTATGAGAGCGCTATTTCGAATAATAGTTTTGATGCGATTGCGCACCAATGGGATGATACTGACACTAGAATAATAAAACATATTGTTCGTTTACAGCACAAGTATAAGTTTGATACTGCCTGGGTGGCGAGTTTCTTTAAATCTATGAAGATGGATATTGATTCAAAGAAGTATTCTTCAATAGATGAATTATTAACGTATATTTATGGTTCTTCTGAGACTGTTGGATTGATGCTAGCAAAGATTTTGAATTTACCTGAAGAGTCTAATCCTGCAGTGCAATTACAGGCTAGAGCCATAAAATGGGCAGATCTACTTAGGAGTATAGGTGATGACGCAAGTAATAGCAGGCAATACTTTCCTGCTAGTGAACTAAAAAAATATGGATTAAAAAACTTAGCCGAGGAAGAAGCTAAGGCTAATCATAAGGAATATGAAAAGTTCATATTTTCACAAATTAAACAGTTTCGTAAATGGCAGAATGATGCAGATAAGGGGATTACTTATGTTCCGGAGCGTTATCAGGTGCCAATTCGGACAACTATTAGTATCTATTCTTGGATAATTGACGAAATTGAAGCAGACCCATTAATGGTTTTTGATAAAAAGCTTGTTCCTCGCAAGAGACAGATTATTCGAAAGATCATACAAAACTCTGCTAAAGGTACTGCTCGAGTTACAGTACGAACAACAAAACAGGTCAAAGCTGGTGTTAAAAAGGTAAAGCCAGCTACAAAAGCAACGATACCGAAGATTAAGCAAGCTCCAAGTGTTGCTAAAGAGAAGGCTAAAGAATTAAAAGATAAATATATAGAAATCGAAGAATAGCACTAGATTTTAGTAACTTCTGGTTTTGATTGTCTCATAGCATGAATTCTTTCAAATTCTCTGATTCCTAAAAATATTACTAAGGCGCCAACGGCGAAACACCAGTCTGATAATGATAGCGATGCGGAACCAAAATATGATGAAATCCAGGGGTTGTATATAACGTTCAAAACGCAGAATATTGAAATGAATATTGCTACCCAGAATTGTTTGTTATGGAGTTGGTACCTCGTAAAAATTCCTAAATGACTACGACGTTGAATAATATTGCCCAGCTGACAGAGTACGATAGTCAGATAGGTTAAGGCAGTTGCTTGCATATGGATTGTGCTTCCTGATTGAACCGAGCTAGCATCGTATCCATGCCTACCAAAGAACCACAGGTAGTTCATGAATGCTAAGCCACCAATTAAAAGACCACACATCATTAAGTCAGAGAAGCTACTACGATTAATAATGTGAGATTTAGGATTCCTGGGTTGATTAGACATCAAATCAGTATCAGCTTTATCCCAACCAAGTGCCGCGATAGGGAACAATTCCGCAATAAGGTCAATTGCTAATATCTGCATGACTGTTAATGCTAAGGGTATTCCCAGGAGGCTGGCTGCGGTCAAACTTGTAAGGTTAACAACTAACTCAGCAAAGTTTGAAGTAAAACAGCTCAGGGTACCTTTTTTAATATTTTGAAAAACAATACGACCTTGTTGAACTGCACTAACTAAGGTATGAAAACTGTCGTCAAGTAGTACGATGTCGGCAGACTGTTTAGCAACATCAGTTCCTGTTTTGCCCATAGCTACACCAATATCAGCGCGTTTTAACGCGGGCGCGTCGTTAATTCCATCGCCAGTAACGGCTACAATTCTTCCGCTATCCTTAATCAATCCAACAATACGAAGTTTATCTTCTGGACTAACTCGAGAGAATATTACACTTCCTTTAGCTGTCATTTCGATGACTGCTTGATCTGAAAGTGAGTTAACTTCTTCGCCTCGAACTAACTTAATATCATCTCGACTTTTTGCTAGACCCGCTTTTAGAGCAATGGCTTGGGCTGTGATTGCATTATCGCCAGTAATTATTGACACAGCAATGTTTGCTTGATGTGCGCTTTGCATGGCATCTGGAACTTCATCACGTAAAGGATCGATCATTGACGCTAACCCTAGATAGGTTAAGTTACTCTCAACTTGATCCATAGTTAGATTATCTATTTTGGAATTATTCGGCAAAACTTTAAATGCAATGGATAGGTTTCGCATAGCTGACTCAGCTAGATTTTCTGCTGTTGCTAGAATGTTTTGTTTTTCTTTTGCAGAAAGTTTGACTTGCTTTCCATTAATCAGGATAAAACTACACTTTTCTATAACGCTTTCGGGTGCACCCTTTACAAATACGTATGGCTTGTTGTCTTCTCCCCAGTTACGTATTGAGGACATGCGCTTTCTTCCTGAATCAAAAGAGAATTCTTTAAGTTCGGGTGAGTTTTTTTGTAGCTCGTCCGTGTCGATTTTAGCTTTACGGGCTAGTGTAACCAAGGATGCTTCTGTTGGGTCACCGATTGCATACCAAATTGGGTGTTGGTCGTCGGGTGCTTCAACTTGAGCGTTGCTAGCCGATACTCCTGCTACAAAGAATAACTGCAATGCTTCAAGTTGTTTGTCGGTCAGATTAACTCCAGATTGTTGAATTACTCCATTGGCTTCGTAGCCAGATCCAGTTACTTGATATGTATCGCGCCCTACGATTATTTGCTCAACGGTCATCTGATTCTTAGTTAGAGTTCCTGTTTTGTCGGTGCAAATAATACTAGTAGCTCCCAGTGTCTCAACTGCAGATAGTTTTTTCACTAAAGCACGGGCTTTTGCAAGTTTATTAGCGGCCTGTGCAAGTGAGGTGTTTATCTCAGCCGGTAGTCCTTGTGGAATAATCGAACTAGCAATTCCGATAGCAAAAAGAAAAGCATCTTTCACTGAAAGGCTAGCATGAATTGCAATAGGAAGCAGTACAGCACACAATATTACCGTGCCAACAGTAACATACTTCGCAATGTTATTTATCTCCTTTTGTAGTGGGCTAATATCTGATGTAGTATCTTGACTAAGGTTTGCAATACGACCCAATTCAGTATTCATGCCAGTGCCAATAACAACACCGTAGCCATGTCCGGTAGCAACGGTAGTTCCTAAAAAGCAGAGATTATTGCGACGCCCTAGGGTTGTGATGACCGAAATGGCGTGAATAAACTTGCGTGAAGGATTTGATTCGCCGGTTAGCGCAAAATCATTAGTCGATAATTCTGATTCTTCAAACAAACGAATATCTGCCGGAACAGAATCACCTTCTTCAATGTAAACAATATCTCCCGGAACAATCTCACTCGATGGGATTAGTTCTAACTTACTATCACGGCGAACTTTTGCTTCCGGGACAATAAGTTTTACTAACGACTCCATAACCTTTTCAGCCTTAAATTCTTGAGTAAAACCGATAACTGTATTGAAAGCTATTAGGGCTAGCAGAACAAAAGCCGTGCGCTTATCTCCTAAAAAGTATGAAATAACACTACTAACTAATAGTAGTAAGATCATAAAATCTAGGAATTGTTTTAGATATCGAACAATCCAGGGTGTTTTGTGTGATTCGGCTAAGGTATTAGAGCCAAAACGGCCAAGCCTTTCTTCGGCAACTACTTTAGCAAGTCCATCTTTTGAAGATTGAAGTTTTTTTAAAACCTGAGTTGCATCAATTTGGTATTCTGGGGTATGTTTGCTGTCGTTCATAATACTAAAGCTAAGTATAAAGTAAAATTGGCGTATACTGTAGTTATGAAGGAGCAAAATGCTAGAAAAAAACTAGCTATAATCGATGGAAAAAGTGTTTTTTATCGAGGCTATTTTGCAATGCCGAATTTGAGCACCAAAGATGGCACACCAACTGGAGGTGTCTTTGGTTTCGCATCGATGGCGCTTGAGGTTATTCGTAAACTACAGCCAGATTATGTATGCGTGGCGTGGGATAAACCAAAAACTAATATCCGGAAGAGGCTTGAAATGTATCCAGAATATAAAGCTGGTCGCAAACCACCACCTCCCGACTTCTATGAGCAAATTCCAATACTCCATGACCTACTGAAGGCATTTGGCTGGCCTCTCTACGAACTAGATGATTTTGAAGCAGATGACATAATGGGTACTTTAGCTGTTCAGGCGACAAAAAAAGATATTGATACCATGTTGATAACAAGCGACCTGGATATGCTCCAGCTAATAAACCCTAATGTAAGCGTATACGCACTGAAAAAGGGATTAAGCAATATTGAGTTGTATCACCCAGGAAGCTTTTATGAAAAATATGGTTTGCTACCAGAACAATTTCTTGACCTAAAAGCTTTAAAGGGCGATAGTTCTGACAATATTCCGGGGGTGCCAGGAATCGGTGAGAAGGGAGCAATTGATCTACTCAAGCAATACAAAACGCTAGATGGAATTTATGACAATATTGAGCTAATACGTGAGAGTACGAAAAAAAAGTTGGTGGCTGGCAAAGACTTAGCATACTTGAGTAAGAAGTTAGCTTCGATTTGGCTAGATGCCCCGATAGAGTTAAATATTAGTGAAGTTGATGGTAGTAAATGCAATCCAGAAGAAGTTAGAAAGGTGTTGCAAAAATTAGAATTCAAGTCACTACTTCGTGTGAGTGCCGAGATATGGAATCAAGACATTGCCCCACCAGAAACACATTCAGTTTCTGGGTCAAAAAATATAGTTATCTCTAGTGATCGAGCTTTAGATGATATTAACTTTGATAAAGTTAAAGAAGTCGTCGTACATTCTCGGTGTCTAGGTAAGCACGGTAAAGACCCTATAGTATTTATAGTTAGTCCATCAAAGTCTCTAACCTATACACTTGAACTAAACAAACTATCTTCAAAAAAAATAGTACAGTTTATAAGCAAGCTACCTGCACTGATAGGGTATGATTTAAAATCCACCCTTCAGGCTTGTATGTCGATTGGCGTTAGACTTTCTGATATTAATCACGACGTAATGGTTGGAGCCTTTTTGATAAATAGCCTGAGACGTGAGCAATCATTAAGTGAACTAATTGAAGCGGATTTACATTATGGTGCGCAACTCGATATCCTTAGTAACGAAGAGCTAGTGGAACGGGCAGGCGAGGTTACTAAGAGTATATGGTTGCTATATGAAATGCAACAGAATCAATTAAAGTCTATGCCAAAGGTTGCAGAATTGGCAAAAAATATTGAGTGGCCAGTCATTCCAGTTCTATCAAGTATGGAGTTTGAAGGAATAGAGCTAGATACTAAATATCTTGAAACTTTTGCTATAGAAATTGAAGATCAAATTTCTGACATTGAACAAACAGTTTATGGGCTTGCCGACAAAGAGTTTAATATTGGCAGTCCGTCTCAGCTGGCTGAGGTTTTATTTGTTGACTTGAAGTTGCCGACACAAGGAATAAAAAAGGGTAAAACAGGGTATTCTACTGCGGTAAGAGAGCTGGATAAATTGCGCGGAAAACATGAGATCATAGATTTAATATCAAGCTACCGAGAGGTTACAAAGCTGAAGAATACTTACATTGACACCTTACCTACCATGGTGGATGAACGTAATCGATTACACACAACTTTCGCATTAACCGTAGCACAAACGGGAAGATTAAGCTCTAATGATCCTAATTTGCAAAACATTCCTGTAAGAACAGAGCTTGGTAATCGTATTCGAGAAGCGTTTGTTGCCGGTGAAGGTAAGGTATTGGTCAGTGCCGACTATTCGCAATTCGAACTTCGATTAGTATCGGTTTTAGCCAAAGACGAAGAGCTCATCGATATGTTCAATCAAGGTGTTGATATACATACAGCTACAGCTTCACAGATATATGGGCGTAATCCAGAAGATGTTACCAAAAATATGCGACGCGATGCTAAGGTGGTTAATTTTGGTATTCTATACGGAATGAGTCCACATGGGTTGAGTGTTGCAACCGGCATGACATTTGAGCAAGCAAATCATTTTATTGAAAGATATTTTGAGCTCAGGAAGCCATTGCTTAAGTATATGGACGATGTTAAGGTCAAAGCGAAAGAGCTAGGATATGTAGAGACAATGTTTGGTCGCAGACGTCCGGTTCCAGATATACATTCAAGTAATTTTATGGTTAGAGCCTCTGCCGAGAGGGCTGCAATCAATATGCCTATTCAAGGGACAGAAGCGGATTTAATGAAGATGGCAATGGTTGAGGTGGATAAGATCCTAGACGAAGATTGCAAACAATTACTTCAAATTCATGATTCAATACTAGTTGAATGTCCAACCAAAAAATCAAAAAAAGTCGAGAGTATACTCAAGACAACAATGGAAAACGTCTATAAGTTACCAGTAAAACTAACAGTCGATGTTTCTGTGGGAAACACTTGGGGCGAGCTTTAACATAGCTAACGTAATATTTTGCACTAGTGTATTAAAAGTGGTATAATATCTAATCATGAGACAATTTATTGTTGCTGGAGCTGTAGTTTTATTGATCTTTATTTCTGTTATTTGGTTTTTTGCTCGTAGTGGAGATAAACCCAAACAGCAAGTAGGAGTTAATAGAGAAACAAACATCACGAACTATGCAGACACTAACACTGTTGTTCGGTTTACGCAAGAAGGAAAGATAAACGCCAGAGAAGAGCACAGAGTTTTGCAGATTACCATAGGTCAAACCGAAAGAACAGCAGTTATTTATGATGGATATCAAGGTAATGTACTAAAAAGTCAAACTTTATTAAACGATAGAGATGCATACAAAGCATTTTTAGCAGGATTACAGAATAGTGGATTTACCAAGCCTAAGGTAGCTACACGGAATGTGGTGCCACTTGGAGCTTGCCCAAACGGAAAGAGATACCATTACGATATAATTAACGGCTCAGATACAAAACAATCTTTGTGGTCTACCTCGTGTAATTCGGCACGTGGAACTTTCGGCGGAAACGTAAGTAATGTTCAGACACTTTTCCAGAATCAAATTCCCGACTATAGCACCTTTATACAAGGGGTTAGTTTTTAAATATAAGTAACATTTTAAATGATTAAAGTTATAGTCTTTGATTATTATGGTGTGTTGTATAGACCTAAAACCCAGGACTTGGACGAGAAGGTATTATCCCTGGCTAAACGGTTATCTAGCAAATATCACTGCGTAATTCTTTCAAATATTCCTAGTATAGGTGACAAAATATCTCAATATTCAGATGTTGGAGACAGGGGTATTTTTAAGAATATATTTACTAGTGGCGATATTGGGTTTACAAAACCTGACCCAAGATCATTTTTGTACGTATGCGATCAATTAAGCGTTAGTCCTGAGGAATGTCTACTTATAGATGATTCAGAAATGAATTGCTCTATAGCAAGCAACCTTGGTTTTTATATCGTACATTACACACGCTTTTCGAATTTAAAAATTACAATAAACTCAATATTGAATAATAAAGCTTGAGTGATAGTATATAATTCTGTGCCTGAAAAATATGACAAAGAACCAAATGATAAAACAGAAGTCAATTTTGTAAATATTGGCCAAACCCACAAGCCAGTAGTAGATTTTGCTGGCATGCTCGTGATTGGCGCTGATGTTGAAGAATTTCCTGAACTTAGTGAATTACCTGAGGATTCTGATAAATAATCTTTTCTTTGATTTTAGTTTTTGGCCAAGCTCAAAAAGCTCAAAACGTAAGTTGCTTGCAATTGCTGAATTAGGCACACCAATAGATATACCACTTTTCGTGATACTTAATTTGGGTGTAACTTCGAATCTGTCTTGAACATATTTGCGAATAATTGAGAACTCATCAGGTTCATTTTGCGCGTCTCTTCGCTGTAGCAAGTCACCTAGCTTATCTGCCATTTGCTAATTATACATTGTAGTAATATTTAAAATCTAATAATACGACGTGTGAATCACTGGTACAATTAATTTATGCCAGAGTTACCAGAGGTAGAAACTGTTAAAAGAGGACTCCAACGATTATTACCAAAGCACTGCATTAAACAAGTTGACATCAGTTGGAATAAAAGCTTTTTAGTTAATAACAAAGATTTAAAGAATTATGTATTAGGATCTAAAGTTACTAAAGTTACGCGTCGCGGCAAATTACTAATAATCGAGCTAGATTCAAAGCATAGTTTGCTTATTCACTTAAAAATGACTGGACAGTTGGTGTTTCGTGGCGAAGATAATTTCGGGGCAGGACACCCTACAGACAGTTTGGTGGGAGAATTACCAGATAAATCTACTAGAGTAGTATTTGTTTTTGATGATGGATCTCGGTTGTTTTTCAATGACCAGAGAAAGTTTGGTTGGATAAAATTATTACTCACTGCCAATGTGAATAGTTTTGATTTTATTAAAAGGCTTGGACCCGAACCATTAGGGAATAAAATAACTTCTAGTTTATTTATTGAACAATTAAATAAACGCCAAAACTCTGGCGTAAAATCGGTATTACTAGATCAGTCAATAGTTGCTGGAATTGGCAATATTTATGCGGATGAAGCTCTATTTTTATCAGGTATTCATCCTAGTTTACGAATCAGAGATATTGCTACATCGAAGAAAATAGAATTATTTAATGCAATCCAAGAAGTGTTGCAATTGAGTATTGATAATGGTGGGTCGAGCGACAGGAATTATGTTGATGCACACGGCAATAAAGGTAGCTATCTAGGTTTTGCAAAGGTTTTTAGACGAGAAGGGTTGCCGTGCCCAAAATGTGGTACTACAATCATTAAATTACGTGTAGCTGGACGTGGCACGCATATTTGCCCACACGAACAGAAGCTTCCGAAAGGATACAAATGATACATTATTTGTCTGGCGATAATGCCTTTGAATTGCAACAAAAGCTCAATGAGATAACAAACACCTTTGTAAGCAAATATGGCAATTTAGCAGTCGAAAGGGTTGATGTGGATGGTGTATCTGTCGCGAGTGTTATCGATGCTGTTGGTAATTTGAGCTTTTTAAGCCCTTCAAAATTAGTAATACTAAAAGGCGTAGCAGATAAGGAACTTATAGAAAGGCTATTAGAAGTCGATGTACCAGAACAGAATACCGTGGTTGTTCTATTATCAAAGATTGATAAGCGTGCAAGTTACTACAAGAAACTAAAATCAAAGCCTAATTTCGAATCTTTTGAAAATTTGCCCACTTACAATTTACCAAAATGGATACAAAACTATGCCAAAGCGAGTAGGGGAACGATTTCATCAACTGATGCACGCCTGCTGATTGATAAAGTTGGCGAGAACCAGATGCTACTGAAAAGTGAAATTGACAAGCTGATCATTTACGACTCAAAAATTTCACAACAAACCATTGAGATGTTGGTAGAATCTAGACCACAAAGCTCCACCTTTGATTTGTTAGAGTCTGCATTTTTAGGATATAGAGAAAAAACCGAACGACTATATAAAGAGCAAAGACTTCAAAAAGTTGAACCACAGGTAATTATTGGATTGATTGGCTGGCAATTGCATTTACTGGCAATGGTTAAGTTGGCAAGAGGCAAAACATCTCAAGAAATTGCTTCGCAATCAAAGATAAAAGCCTATAGTATTCAAAAATCTATGACGTTAGCCCAAAAACTTTCGATGCATCAAATCAAAAAGTTAGTTAAAGTCGCTCATGAACTTGATCTTTCTATAAAAAATAGCAAAGTTGATGCCGATCAAGCAATACTACTATTCATGAATCGTATTAGCTTTTTGGGGTAGCTTTTTTGGCTGGTTTTTTGGCTGGTTTCTTGGCGGTTGATTTAGTTGTAGTAGCTTTTTTTGTTGCTGGTTTCTTGGCAGTTTTCTCTTTAGAGGAGGATGGATTTATCCCTGCTTCTTTTGATAATTTTGCTAATTGGGATTTTTTTCTAGCGCCTTTGTTTTTGTGTAGTACGCCTTTTTTTACGGCAACGTCAATTTCTCTTTGAGCTTTTGATAGTAGTTCGGAAGCTTGCTTTTTATCACCTGAAATACTAGACATCAGAGCCTTGATAGAGCTCTTTACGTTACGCTTGGTTTTGCGATTTCGAGCAGTTGCTTTATCAGCAATTCTTACTCTTTTCTTTGCAGACTTAATGATTGGCATTAGTAAAATTAATCCTTGTTTAATTATTATATAACTTGATTTGTGTAACTATAGCGCATAACCTCTGTTTTGTAAATAGTAAGATGGTTTATTTATTGTTGATATGTATAGACAATACAAAATGGTTATGGTACTCTGACAATAGTTAGTAACGAAAAGTAAAAATATGGATCCAAATATAAAGCAAAGTATAGTTGATAGGCTAAAGCAGACTAATAATGTTCTGGTTACTGTTAAGAAGGATCCAAATGTAGATCAGCTATCTGCCTGCATTGGGCTAACATTGTTTTTGAACAAGCTAGGAAAGCATGCAACTGCTGTGTTTAGTGGTGAGGTTCCTTCTACAATAGAGTTTCTTAAGCCTGACAAGACTCTAGAGAAGGATACTAATTCATTGCGTGATTTTATTATTTCACTAGATAAAAGTAAGGCAGATAAGTTGCGTTATAAGGTTGAAGATCAAGTAGTGAGAATCTTCATCACTCCTTATAGGACGAGTTTAAGTGAAGCTGACCTAGATTTTAGCCAAGGAGATTTCAATGTTGATGTTGTTATGGCAATTGGGGTACATGTTCGAGAAGAACTTGACCAAGCAATTATGGCTCACGGACGTATTCTGCACGATGCAACGGTAATATCTATCAATAACACTAAACCTGCAGATTTAGGGGCGTTAAATTGGAACGATCCTAAAGCCAGTAGTTTATCAGAAATGATTGCGAGTTTGGCAGACTTACTTCAACCGAACCAACTGGATTCACAAATGGCAACTGCATTTTTGACGGGTATCGTAGCTGAAACCCAACGATTTAGTAATACAAAGACCACGCCTGCTACTATGAGTATTAGCTCAAAATTAATGACAGCTGGGGCAAACCAACAGCTAGTAGCTACAAAACTTGAAGAGCCCGTGAAGGTTGAGCAACCAAAAGAAGATGACAAAAAAGAAAAGAAAAAAGATGATGGAGCTCTAGAGATTGATCACCCCAAAGCTGAACAAAAAGAAGAATCAACATCTACTGAATTACCATTACCTGCTGATGATGGAGCAGTTGGTAAAGAGGGTGAAATTCATATAGATGAGCAGGGTAATTTTAAGACAGGGTTACAAGATCAACCAAAAGAAGATGACAAAAAAGAAAAGTCTGGTCGTTTAGCGTTAGAGCCACCAACTCTAGGTAGTGCGCTTACTGCCAACACTGAAGCC
This sequence comes from Candidatus Nomurabacteria bacterium, assembly GCA_023898625.1. Classification (NCBI taxonomy): domain Bacteria; phylum Candidatus Nomuraibacteriota; species Candidatus Nomurabacteria bacterium. The sequence continues at coordinate 257,520 of CP060231.1, read as the reverse complement.
AATCATCTTGATCCTAGTGTTGACCCACTAAGCGGAAGGTCGCCCAACGATGCTATTATTACGCGCGATAAACCCGCGGTGATGCCATCATCAGACACGGTTTCCTCTAAGGGTGTCGACATTAAGCCAACTACATCACAGACATTGAGTTCAATAGAAGAACAAGTTGGTAGTCCTCACGCAACATTATCAAATTTAAGCAGTAATCCTAGCATAGATCAATCTAGCATTCCTAACCCCAGTGAAACTACTCTAAGTAACGAAGAGCTGAAGCCTCAAAATATGGCTGACTCTAGTGTGCAGGGTAATGTAAGTGAGGTTGAACCCCCTAAAATACAAAGCTTAAATGAGCAGCCAGTAGATGATATCAACCCAATCGATAACTTAGAAACAGCACGATTAGCAGTAGAGGAGGCGTCTTCGTCGTCGGAGCTAAAACCTAATCCTCTCCAGAGTGTAGGCGCTCAGTTTTTAGATGATAATATTCATTCCTCAGAATCAAATATAACTCAGACAACTACCGATCCTGCTCAAATCCAAAATAATTATCCTGGATTTGTACCTCAAAGTAATGATTTACTACCAGAACAATCAGGAACCGACCAGCCACCGACTCCACCACCTCCGGTTCCGCCACCAATGATGCCTCCGATGAGCTAATAGGTATGCACTAACTTATATTGTACAATCCTAACAATGGATGGAATTTTATTAATAGACAAACCAAAGGATTGGACAAGTTTTGATGTTGTAGCCAAGGTTAGGGGCTTGATTCGTCAATCAACAGGCCAGAAGAAGCCAAAAGTTGGGCACTGTGGCACGTTAGACCCGCTAGCTACCGGTCTATTAATAATTGTCATTGGCAGTTACACAAAAAAAGCATCTGAACTATCAAAGAAGGATAAAACGTATCAAGTTTCTATGAAGTTAGGGGAAACAAGTTCAACCGGAGATGAAGAGGGAGAAAAAGAGTATATATCTGACAATCAACCCACCAAACAAGAGGTTGAAGAAGTAATAAGAGGTTTTATTGGTGACATAGACCAAATCCCGCCTGCTTATTCGGCGGTTAAGGTGAACGGCCAGAGGGCATATAAATTAGCTAGGGCAGGTAAGGATTTTAAATTAGAGTCACGAAGAGTAACAATATACGAAATAAACGATATCGACTATCACTATCCAATTGTTAAATTTGGTACAACTGTTAGTAGTGGTACATATATCCGGTCATTAGTAGAAGATATTGGTGGTCAACTAGGAACTGGTGCATATATGACCGAACTACAACGAACGCACGTAGGTAAATACTACCTAAAAGATGCTAGATCTATAACTGACGATAACCTACTGAATTACTTAATGTTTACTTGATTTGGATGATCGCTTGCGAACTCTCATGAGTATGGCGGTTATTATTAGAACTGCACCAACTATAAGGGTTAATGAAACTACGGTTCCAGAGTTCACTAATTGATTAATGCCAGCTTTTTGATAATCTTCACCGTTGTACAGGGTGCTGTTGTAGGCATCATCACCGTAATTTCTGGTACTAGATTCGGCAAAGTAACTAAAGGACACTACGTTGTTGAAGTGACTTACTGTAGTAATTGTGTTTATAGAAGGCATCATTATTTACAAATTCTATTAACTAGTATACAGTCTATTGTAGCATAAGCATAAGGATAGTATATGAAAATAAACGTAGAAGATATTTTACAAAAAGAAATGACCAGAACTGAGTTTTTGGGATTGGTTGGTGCTGGAATACTTTCTGTTGTTGGAGTAACGTCATTATTAAAAAATCTTAGTGATATTTTTAGCAAATCAAGCTCTAAGGTGAGCACATTAGGGTATGGTGGTGATGCTTATGGCGGAACCAGTGATAAATCAAATATGGGGTTGTGGAAGTAGAACATGAATAGCAGAGTGCAAATACCTAATTTTGTAAACGTAAACTAATGCCAAGATTACCAATACCAGGCCAAGATCGTGGTAAATGGGGTGATATCCTCAACGAGTATTTAGCGGTATCACACGATTCTGATGGAAGCATAAAACCGGGGGCGATTTCCCCTATGTTAGTCACAGGAGCTACAGGTCCTGTGGGAGCAACTGGACCACAGGGTATTGCAGGAGATACTGGGGCAACCGGACCGGCTGGACCACAAGGCGCTACTGGAGCTGGCGCTACTGGAGCTACAGGCGCAACCGGAGACAGCGGAACTTCGCGTGTATGGTTTTACGAAGGTGGGGATTATGTCGAGAAACCAAATGCACGAATTTTTGTAGGATCAGTAGACCCAGTAACCGAAGGCTTTACCCTAGTTGACGGTGATATCTGGGAAGATACAAGTCCATGAGCACCCGCAAGATTTGGAATGGCACACAATGGGTGCAAATCGGGGCATCTATTAATGACATCGAGATTGTGACTAGTTCTGCTGGTGCAGTTGACCCCAGTAAGCTCTATTTTGTAGCAAATGACGCAACTCCTGGCGATTTAGTGACCTTTCGGGTCAATGGCAAGCTTGGTTCTGGTGTATGGTTTGGTGGAAATGAATTATGGACACCTACCCAGCAAGCAACTGGCGGTACAGAGACCATCATAGACGTAGCTGGTACACCATATAGAGTCCATACCTTTACTACATCTGGAGATTTCGAAGTTCTCATACCAAGCCTTAACGTGGAATATCTTTGTGTAGGTGGAGGAGGTAATGGTGGAGGTTCTTCTGCTGGCCGTGGCGCTGGTGGAGGTTCTGGTGGCGATGTGTACTCTTCAACTACAATATTAAATGTTGGAATATATAATTGTTCCGTTGCAGTGGCTTCAAATACAGTATTCGATACAATTCATACGTCATTGAAAGGTGGTGATGGAGCTGTTTCTGGGACTGATAACGGTGGTGGTGGCGGATCCAACTCAACGGCTTCTGGTGGCGCACCATCGGGTGGGGGTGGAGGAGGTGCTGGAGCGACCGCAGGCTCACCGGCATCTGGAGGCACGGGAGGAAATGGCGCAGCTGGGACCTCTTCTAGTATATCAGGGGCAACTGTGGTCTATGGCTCTGGTGGAGGTGGCGGAACCTGGAGTGGATCGGGTGCTGGGGGCAGTGGTGGTTCTGGTGCTGGAAATGGCGGTCATTCTTGGACACCCGCAATTGCCAATCGCGGTGGGGGTGGAGGAGGACGTGGTGGATGGGAAGGCGGCTCGCCTGGCCCAGGAGCAGCGGGAGTGATTATTATAAGATACCCTCTAGCATAATATTTCAAATGAGTACTTGAAAAATATGGAACGGAACACAATGGGTGGATATTGGCTCTCCTGACCCCGCTACCATGTATATGATTATCGACAACACAGGCGGTAATAATGACGCACAATCTTTTCGTATAAATCAAAGACTGGTACAAAAAATCATGGTTGGTGGCAATCAGCTCTGGCAACCAGTAGTTTGGGCAACAGGTGGAACGATCACGGATATAGATGTCAGTGGCGTAATGTGGCGCGTACATACTTTTACATCTTCAGGGTCGTTCGAAGTCCTGCAGAATAATCTTACCGTAGAATATCTAATTGTTGGTGGAGGTGGGGGTAGAGGCGGTGCATCAAATGCCGGCTCAGGCAATAATGGGGCATCCGGCGGTGGTGGAGCTGGTTCTGTAGGTGGCAATGCAACAAATGGGTCGGGCGGAATTGGTGGTTCAGGATTGACGATTTTGATTAACGGAAATAATGTAACCTACGCCGTAGGAGGAAATGGTGGTCGTGCCGGTGGTTCCGGTTCTTCTGGTATCGATGGAGCTACTCCAGGATCAGGTGGGTCGGGCGGAGGACTTAATCTATCTGGTGGTGCCGGGGCTTCAGGGATTGTTATCATCCGATATCAAATTGGCTGACATTATTTCATTTACAAGCTTGTATTGCCGGGCATCATAAACTTAAACAAGTATTAGTCTTGGAGCGTCGAATACTAATAATTATCTGCATAAGTTCAGAAACATATTGGACTCCTGAAGGCTAGCGATAGCTAGCTGGGAAGGAGTCTTTTTATGCAACAGATATATACTGAATCATTCTTGAGGGGTTATGCTCGTAAGACTATGAGATCTATACAAGACATAACCCAACACCCATATAAACATGTAATTGAGCAAAGACTCAAGATAATTCAGTTCTATGATGATTTCGGGGAACAAGCCACCAGACAAGCTTTTAGCGTAAGTAGGAGCACTGTGTTCAGCTGGAAGAGGCGTCTAAAGGATAACAATGGCTCACTCAGATGTTTAGCTCCAAAGAGCACTGCACCAAAACACAAACGCAAGCGAATGGTAGATATGCGTATTACTAACTTTATTCTAGAACAAAGAAGCTTACACCCTAAGCTAAGTAAAGATAAGCTAGCCGTATTACTCAAAGATGAGTGTACAGCTTGGAATCTAAAACCACCTTCGGCATCTACCGTAGGTAGAATCCTCAAAGACCTTAAGTTTCAAGGCCTATTACCAAAATATACCAGGTTAACCGTTTCAGGTGCTACCGGCAAACTACTTGAGAAACAAAGTCGTAAGCCAAGACTCAATAAACAACGCAGGAATGGTTATCAGCCTGAGCAACCAGGAGATATGCTACAGATAGACACTATTGTTAAGTTTATAAACGGTATACGCCGTTATGTACTTACAGCAGTAGATTACAAAGGTAGATTCGGCTTTGCCTATGGCTATACTAGCCCCAGTAGTACCAACGCAGCAGACTTCCTGAACAAACTGCAAGCTGTTACCCCATTTGAGATCAGACGAGTGCATCATGACAATGGTAGTGAGTTCTACAAACACTTCATAAGAGCCTGTGATGAACGAAACATTGAACAGCTCTGGAACTATCCCAAAAGACCTAAGAATAACGGAATGGTTGAAAGATTTAACCGTAGCATCCAAGAAGAGTTTATAGACTGGAACCTAGATAATCTAGCCTATGACCTTGAGGATTTCAATAATTCATTGATGGACTGGTGTATATGGTATAACACAAAAAGACCACATTATGGACTTGGTTTAAAAAGTCCAATGCAGTACTTACTAGAAGTGTTACAATTAAGCCAACAGGAGTCCAGAATGTTATGGACGGATACATTATCTTGCTTTACAGATGAGAGTATGGTATTATCTTAGGTAACGCCATCGTTCTAATAAGTTAAATAAGGAATTTATGATTACATCAGATAATAAGCAAAAGATTATTAAGGATTTGCAAAAAAGTAAAAGTGACGTTGGTAGTTCAGCTGTGCAGGTTGGAATACTTACTAAACGAATAGAAGAAATTACTGAGCACCTAAAAACTAATAAAAAAGATCATATGGCACGTCGTGGACTACTGCAGATGGTAGGTAAGCGCAAGCGTCATTTGGCTTATATTGCTAAAAAGGATAGCGCTGAGTATCTTGCTTTGATTAAAAAATTAGGATTAAGACGCTAATTTGCATAGACTTTGCTTCGCTATAACTGAGCGAAGGAGCTTGTGCACATTAATATCAAAATAAATTCAATAATCTAAATACAGTTTGATGTGTTGCATCAGATATATGCAGTATTCAGTTGCACAAGAGCGCGTATATTTGCACAATGCATCAAACAGGGTGATTAAGGAGAAATAATTAATCATGGGACAAACAATTAACCCAACAGGAAAGAAAATAATAAAAGTAGAAACAGAGTTTTGTGGCCGAAAGCTTAGCCTGGAGGTAGGCAGAGTTGGGTTTAGAACTACTGCTTCTGTCATTGCTCGTTATGGTGATACCGTAGTTCTTGCTTCAGCAATGGTCGGTGATAAGCCACTTGAAGGTTTTGACTACTTTCCTTTAAGTATTGACTACGAAGAAAAAATGTATGCATCAGGAAAGATCAGTGGCTCACGATTTATAAAAAGAGAAGGACGCCCAAGCGAAGATGCAATTCTGATCGGTCGATTAATAGATAGACCGATTCGCCCGTTATGGCCAAAGGGTTACAGACACGAGGTTCAGGGTGTGGCTACTGTCTTGAGTATGGATCCTAGCTTTAGGCCAGATATGATAGCAATGTTAGCTATAAGTTCAGCATTTATGTTAACTGGTGCGCCATTTGATGGTCCAGTTGCGGGTGTGAGAGTTGGTTTTAAAAATGGTAAACCTGAGGCCTTTTTGAGTGCTAAAGAGCTAGAGAATAATAAACTAGATTTGGTTGTGGCGGGCAAAAAAGATACTGTTATGATGGTTGAAGCTGGAGCGAACGAGGTCACCGAAGAAGAACTATTAAGTGCCCTGGAGTACGCCAGCAAGGTTATTAAGCCAGCTATTGAACTTCAAGAGGAGTTAGCAAAGAAGGTGGGTGTAGTTGCTCAAGAATTTGAGCTAAGTTTACCAGATAGCGACATACAAGAACGTGTAGCAACTTGGCTAGAAGGAAGGTTAGGGGCTCAGCTTCGCGCACCATATCCAGAGAGAAATGATCTAGTAAATGATTTACGGGATCAAATGCGTGAGCATTTTATCGCAGAAATTGGAGAAGAAGTTTTTGCGGAACAGCGTCAAGAATATGATGATGCTTTTATATTGGCGATTCATAAAGACGTACGCGAAGGAATTATTAAAGAAGGAATTCGTCCGGATGGTCGTGCATTAACCGAAGTTAGGACTTTGTCTAGCGAAACTGGAATTTTGCCTAGAGCTCACGGTTCAAGTTTATTTACGCGTGGATTAACTCAGGCTATGAATATCGTGACCCTGGCTCCTCTTAGCTATGCTCAGTTGATTGACACCATGGAAAAGGACGAAGAAAAGCGTTACATGCATCACTATAACGCACCTGGATATACAGTTGGTGAGGTTCGTAGGTTAGGTAGTCCAGGGCGTAGAGAAATTGGACACAGTGCACTTGCCGAAAGGGCTTTGGTTGCGGTTTTGCCAGACGAGGCTACATTCCCATATGCCATTCGTTCGGTTTCCGAAATTATGAGCCAGAACGGCTCTACTTCAATGGCGGCTACTTGTTCTAGTTGCTTGGCCTTGCTAGATGCTGGTGTTCCACTAAAGCGACCAGTTAGCGGTATTGCCATGGGGCTAATGATGGATGGTGATAAGCCGGTTATATTGAGTGATATTGCTGATGCTGAGGATTTTGCGGGAGATATGGATTTTAAGGTTACCGGAACAGAAAAGGGTATAACGGCACTTCAGATGGATATGAAGGTTCATGGCTTATCTGTTAAGGTACTAGCTAGTGCGCTGGAGCAGGCAAAAGTCGGCCGAAGCCACATCCTAAAACATATGCTAGAAACCATTAACAGTCCAAAAGAGATGAGTAAATATGCACCTCGTGTAGAAGCAATCAAGATTAATCCAGATAAAATTCGTGATGTTATTGGAAAGGGTGGAGAAACAATAAATAAAATAATTGCCGAGACTGGTGCCGAAATTGATATCAAAGATGATGGTACTGTAATGATTGCCAGCCCAGATAAACAATCCATAGATTCTGCGGTAGCTTGGGTTAAAAGTTTAACCGCTGAGCCAGAAGTTGGAAAGATCTATCAAAACTGTCGAGTAGTTAGCGTATTAGAGTTTGGTGCTTTCGTAGAGATCATGCCAGGACACGAGGGCCTAGTTCATGTTAGCGAAATGAAGGAAGAGCGGGTTAATAAACCCAGTGACGTCGTTAAAGAAGGCGATGAGGTAGACGTTAAATTAGTGGCAATTGATGACCGTGGTCGGTTACAATTAAGTATGAAGGCAGTTGCTCGAGAAAAGAAGAAATAAAAGAAGTATATGTCCACTAAGCAATATTCAAAATATAACAGAGCTTTCCGATTTTATGATAGCTCTGTGGGGCATCTAGTTCTAATGATGATTGTTTGGGTTGTTGGTTATAGCTTTTTTTGGGTTGCGGTGGATACTGGCAGTACATTACAATGGCTTCTAGTTATCTTTAGTTTATTTTATGGGATTTATCATCTGGTACAAGCTATCAGATTGTTCGTTAAAAAGTTATGGCACAAAACAAACAGCAAGGCTTAAATAATATTGCCTCGTCAATTGTTGACGATAATATATGTCCGGAATTAGCAAAAGGGGCGACTCAGCTAGTGTTCGGAAGTGGTAATCCAGATGCTGATTTGGTTTTTGTTGGTGAAGCACCTGGCAAAAACGAAGATTTACAAGGCAAGCCATTTGTCGGAGCATCAGGTAAGCTTCTTGATGAGATGCTAGACTCAATAAGTCTTTCAAGAGAGGATGTTTATATAACCAACATCGTTAAGTATCGACCACCTAATAATCGCGATCCTTTACCAGCAGAAAAACGAGCCTTCTTACCATATTTGCAAGCCCAAATAGAGGTAATTCATCCCAAAATAGTCATCCCACTAGGTAGACATAGTATGAATTGCTTCTTACCAGATTTGCAGATAGGCAAAGTTCACGGTCAGGCTCATCGTATTTTTTGGCCGATCACAGCCGACACTGGCGAAGAAAAAGGTATTAATATAACAGTCTTGCCTTTATATCATCCAGCGATGGCCTTATATAACAGGAGTATGCAAAGTGTTCTTTTTGACGACTTTAGACATATCCTAAAAGTTTTACTAGAAGTTTAATTTCATTTTTAAAAAAGGAGAAGAAGTTAATGAACCAAAATCAACCAAATAATAAACAAAATAACAAAACGAGACCAACTATAAATAATAATCCTAAAAGAAACCCAAAACAATCAAATAAACCAACGAATGGAGGGCGCAGTACATCAAGGGGCGCCGCAATACGCGCCCAAAAACGTAGTCTTGATGATGCGCAAAAAATGATAGATCAATATACCTCTGCGTCTCAAAAGCCAGGCTTAAAGCCAAGAGCTAACACTATAGTTGATGATTTTGACAAGTTGAAGATAACATTTTTGGGTGGGCTTGAGGACGTTGGCGAAAAAAACTGCACCATCATTGAGTATCAAAACGACGCAATCATTCTAGATTGTGGAAATAACCTAGGGGTTGATTTGCCAGGTATTAATTATGAAATTGTTGACCCAACATACCTAGAGGGCATCAGGCATAAAATAAAAGCTTATGTAATAACTCATGGACATCTGGATCATATTGGTGGATTGAAGCACATCGTGCCGAAGTTCCCAGCCCCTATATATGGATCTCGATACTCTATCGGAATTGTAGAAAAGACATTTGATGATGTGCCGGCCGGTCAAGAGCATTTTGAGCCAAAAACTGTGGTAATGAATATGGATGGTCATGAAAGATTAAAGATAGGAAACTTTTTTGTAGAATTATTAAGAATCACACACTCTATACCCGATGCTAGTTCTGTGGTGATTGATTCTCCAGTTGGGCGAATTATTGCAACTGGCGATTTTAGACTAGACCCAGAACCATTAGATAACAAACCAAGTGACACAGAGAGACTTAAACAGTTGGGCGATGAAGGCGTTTTACTGCTTCTAACAGAGAGTAGTTATTCAGATGCCGAAGGACGAACACCGACCGAACATACTTTACAACAGAGTTTTCACGATATCATTAAAAATACTCAAGGGCGTATATTTTGTGCAGTTTTTTCAAGCAATATGAACCGTATCCAAATGATTATTAACTCGGCGGTTGAGTCAGGGCGTAAGGTTGCCCTAGATGGACGAAGCATGATGGCCTATGCTGAAATTGCTGTCCGTCAAGGTATTTTAAAGGTACCAAAAGGTACTATTATGGCTATGAAAGATGCTACAAATGTGCCTGATGAGCAACTATTGGTAATGTGTACCGGTGGTCAGGGCGAGCCAAACGCTGCCTTACAGCGGATGAGCGAAGGCAATCATCAATACATTAAACTTAAGCCTGGAGATACAGTAGTGGTAAGTTCTTCGCCAATTCCTGGTAACGAGGTTAGATATGACGCCATTGGAAATAATCTTGCAAAGCTTGGAGTACATTTATATCGTCACCCAACCCACGAGGTGGATGGCTGTGGCCCATTGCACGTATCGGGGCACGCTCGACGAGATGAGATGAGAGATATGATTAACCTTGTGCGTCCTAAGTTCATTATTCCAGTTCATGGCGGTATGCTAAGGCGACGATACCATGCTGAACTGGCTATTGAGGAAGGTTGGAAGCGTGAGTCTACAGTCTTGGCAAATAATGGTGATAGTTTTTTGATTTCTGAAAATAAAGTTGAGCCTGTTGGACAAGTGCCTCACGGCAGTTTGCTTGTTGACCAAACAGGTTCCGTTGTCAGTAATATTGTTGTAAAGGATAGAATAATATTAGCTGGTGAGGGAATGATGGCTGTTGTATTAACCGTTGACCGCAAGACCGGAACACTACTAACAAGCCCTGACATCTTGACACGAGGGTTCATCTATATTCGCGATTCAGAAGAGTTAATGAATGGTTTGCGCACAGAATTAAGACGAGCCGTTGTTCAGCGATTTAAGAGGGTAGATCTCGATAGATTCAAACAAGAGCTCAAAGACCACGTCACTCACTATTTATATGATCAGACTCAGCGTTCGCCAATTGTGATACCGGTTGTTAATGTTGTTGGCGGTAAACAAGGTGGCAACAATGAAAAACAGAACAACCCTAACAAAAAATCTGCAGAAAAAACTCCAGAACAAATTGAAAAAGACCAACAAGAACGTTTTGCGGCATTACGTGCAAAATTACTGAATTCAAAATAAATATAAATACCAGGGTGATGAAGGTGTTAGGTGGCAAAGATAGGGCCTATCAAAAATAGTTAAAGTGTATTGTAAAATATATTGCATTGTATTTGAATAAACATGTATAATACTGCTTAAGTTTGAATAAACGAGAGGGTCATACATGAGTTTAAACTCAATAACAGTAAAAATAGACAGAATATCATACAGTGTCACTGATGGCAATAGATTGGGGAATTGGGTTCACTGAACTAAAACGGAACAAGCCCTCCTTCCGTAAGTTAGTTGACACTACTTACTTTAACGGCTTGTTCCGTTTTAGTTCAGTGAACCCACTAGATCAGTCTTGACAAAAAAGCATAAGCGTGGTAATATGATTACTATCGACTGACAAACAAAAACCTATAAAACTAAAAAAGGAACAAAAAAATGAGTACAGATGTACTACAAAAACCAGAAAAAGAAACACCACAATTAAGTGCAGGCAGAATTGAAGAATTGATTGCAGAGCATGCTTCTTCAACAGAGGGTAAAACTCAAGAACAGGCTAAACAAGAGTTAGAAAATCCTGGCAAAGAAGACCAAGAAACATGGAATCGATTTGCAAATGGTGAACCGGCTAAGCAGGAGAATGAAGGGGCATTAAACGAAATATTGCCTCAACCCGAGAATGTAGACCCTACAACTAAACAACTTGGCGAAACGGCAGTTGAAGCTACAACTCAACACTTAAACCAGGCAAGTTAATACAAACTGTGTTAATCATTAATGAGAGTCCTGCTAGGCTCTCATTTTTTGTGTAAAAACACAACAATATTGACATACGTTGTAAAATTTGCTATAATAGAGTTATTGTTAATGCTTTATGCAACAATAACCAAAACAGTAATGATATAATTAATCAGTTATGGCAAGAAAAAGAAAAAGACAAGCAAGAAAGAAACAGGCCGAAGTAGTAGAGCGCTCACCGTTCTGGGCTATGGCCGGTGGTGTATTAATGATTTTGCTGGCATTATTTACATTACTTGGTGGGTTTGGTGCTGGCGGTCCTTTGCCAGAGGGTCTTTTCAAGGTTGCATATACAATTTTTGGTCTTGGCGCTTACATGGTGCCTATTGCTCTGATATTCTTTGGTGTAATTAAGTTTACGTCTGAAGATCACCGTATTCCGCTAAGCAAAGCAGTTAGCATGCTTGCATTTCTTATACTATTTGCCACCTGGCTTCATGTAGCGTTTGTATCAGGAGATGCAGTCAGTGGTTTTAGTGGTGGATTTGGGGGGAAGGTTGGTGCGTTAATAGGCAACACGACTCTCGGTGCAATTACACAAATCCCTGCATCAATAATGTTTTTCATATTTTCACTACTGGCATTTTTCTTTGCTTTTAATATATCACCAGATATATTCCTGAAATTTGGCGCTATATTTAAGCGAGACAAAGAAGAGGATTCTGAGCTTGCTGATCTAAAAAAGAATTCAGGATTTGTGTTAAATGAGGGTGTTCCAGTAGAGCATAGTGGCACTAAATCAAGGGCTTTAAAAAATAGTGTTCAGAAACTCACTGCCGAAGAGAACCACGAAGCATTGACCGTTAAGAGTGATCCATCGTGGAAATTGCCGAGTATTAGCTTGCTAAACCAGGAGCAAGACAAGGCAGATCCTGGTGATGTTGAGGCTAAGGCGCAATTGATTAGTGATTCATTTGCTAATTTTAATATTAATGTTGAAATGGAGGGCGCAAATGTTGGGCCTAGGGTAACTCAATACACATTGAAGCCTGGTAACGGCGTAAAATTGAGTAAACTCGCTGGGTATGCCGATAATTTGGCCTATGACTTAGAGGCCACATCAATAAGGATTGAAGCGCCAATACCAGGAAAAAGGGCGGTAGGTATCGAGATTCCAAACAAAAGATCGGCGACAGTTCGCATTAGTAGCGTTTTGCAATCACCAGAGTGGAAGAAATTGAGTGGGCCATTAGGCTTTGTTATTGGAAAAGATATATCAGGCTTACCTGTAACAGCAGATTTAGCCAAGATGCCTCACCTACTTGTAGCAGGGCAGACTGGTTCTGGTAAGTCGGTTATGATTAATACGATTCTTACGAGTTTGCTGTATCGAAACAGTCCTAGTGATCTTAAGTTGGTTCTAGTTGATCCAAAGCAGGTAGAACTTAAGCCTTACGATGATATACCTCATCTGTTAACAGAGGTGATTACCGAACCAGAAAAGTGTATTAGTGCTCTAAAATGGACTGTAGCAGAGATGGAACGTCGATATAAAGCGATGAGCGAAATACGTGTACGCAATATTGTTGAGTATAACAATAAAAAGAAAGAGGAAGGAATGCCATATATCGTTGTTGTGATAGACGAATTGGCGGACCTAATGATGGTAGCGGCGCGCGATGTAGAGGCTCTTATTGTGAGGATCGCTCAAAAGGCTCGAGCAGTCGGTATTCACTTGATTTTGGCAACACAACGACCAAGTGTCGATGTTATTACCGGACTCATTAAGGCTAATGTTCCAGCTAGGATTGCATTCACTGTGGCTAGCCAGGTGGACTCAAAGACTATTATTGATAAGGCTGGTGCCGAAAAGCTACTTGGGCAAGGTGATATGTTGCTCTTGACTGCAGATATGCCTAAGGCTAAACGTGTTCAAGGTGCTTTGATTACTGACGAAGAGACAAACAAGGTTACTGATTTTATTCGCGATCAAAGAGAGCCGAACTATGATGATGAGGTTGTGAGTCAACCAGTTCAGCTAAATGGTCGCGGAGGTGTCGTAAGTGATGGAGGAAGTGCAGTGGACGATCCTATGTATAAAGAGGCGGTTAGCGTTGTTGTAGAAAGTCGCAAGGCAAGCACAAGTTACTTGCAGAGGAGACTACAAGTAGGTTACGGGCGAGCCTCACGATTTATCGACACGATGGAAGAGCAAGGGATAGTTGGTCCAGCCAAAGGCTCTAGACCAAGAGATGTTTTGATTGATTCTATGGATAGCGTATCGGGGCAAGAGGAATCTTACGAGCCAGAGTCAGAAGAATCGTAATGTCAATAATTGACTTGCATAGTTAACAAAAATTGCTTACGATTAGATAGAAACAAAAACGGTTCAACAAATTAGAGCCGGCTGAGGGTAGATTTTATATACTATTTACCTTTGACCGGTTCTTTTTTGTCTAGAGCCCTTCAGAGCTCTTTAAGGACTGAATTTCGGAAGCGGTTGGCCAAGAGTTGAAGGCGCAACCTTGCAAGCTAATTGATTGCTGTTGCATAACGGGGGCGGGCTGTCCAATCCCACCACAATATCGATGAGAAAAGCCTAACCAATGACCCGTTTCGTGGTTGATTACCATTGTGCGATACCTATCTAGCGATCCACCTGCATTGTTCCAGGCTGGGCTAGCACCGGACCATCTATCAAAATTTATAATTACGTTATTACCAACCCGACAACTCCATATACTGTCACAGATAGTTGAACTAAAGCTGGGAACCAGATCAGCTCTTGTTAGCCACGCGGTATAGTTGCATCCACTAGTAACTTCTACGAACCTTATTTGACCACCAACTGACCATCCTCTAGCGTCTGCGTAAACCTCTTGCAATTTACTCCTGAAAGTTCCAAGATATGACGAGTCTACGCCTTTTGCAGATACACAATATGTGTAGGTAATCTGTTTTTTTGGCGCTGATTGAATGGATAGCTCAGTATTTTTTGATGACTGAAGTGATTTGGCCATCTGGTCTATAAGCTGTTGTTTGTTTCCGGGGGATACGTTGAGCTGTTTCGCAATACTCATGATTAGTTCACTAATTCTTGTTAGAGATAAGACATAAGTATTATCTTTAGGCTCATATAGGCTAGCAATCTGGGCTTTGGTGACTGATTTTGATTGACTATCAAATTTGATGGTTATTACTGTATTTAGGCTGTCATTAAGCTTAGCCGTTTCTTCTTCTGGGTTGAAATTTGATTGAGGTGGATCTTCTTTTTTTTGTTGCAAGTCAACGGTGGTTTTGTTGTTATGGAGTTGCTCGGTGATTGCTTTTGTTGATGCATCGATATCTAGGGTTATTGGTGCTTTGGCTGAGACAGCTTTGAACTTTGTGTTTTCTAGCTCTACATGAGCAGGTACGGCGTTTGTCTCTAGTTCTTTTCGAACTGACTCGAGATACTTATTTGTAGTTTCGGTATTGGCGCTAAAAGAAGCGGATGTTTTGTTTGTTTTTAGTAGGTTGATCATGGGGATAATTGCACGATTTTGTATAATTTGATTAATAATCGAATCATAGTTTATTGATATCCCTAAGTCGTGTGGTGTAGACTCTTTGGACTTATCGCCTAGCTTTAGGGTTATTTTTTGAGGTGGATCGACAATCTGTTTGGTTTTGGATTTTATTTCTGTGTAATTTTGTGATCCGATTAATTGATTGTTTAGCATTGTTTTGGGATAGGTTTTGTTTTTGTACATCTGGTGTATCATTACATTCGTCACTAACAATACTCCAACTATTCCTACGATGATGTAGGCAATTCTTTTCTGAGTAAGTATGACTGTTCGTTTGTTACTGCTTTTAACCTTGGTTGATTTTCTGCTTACGAGGCTCATTACAGCATGATATAGCATCTGTTTAATTTTGACAAACAGAGGTCAGTTTGGTACACTAAACGAGTTAGTAACTTTTCTGCTCACGGTTCCTTAAGACATGTGGGCAAACCCAAAGAAAGGAGAGGTTTTGAATAAGTACGAACTAGCTGTGCTATACCATCCGGATCTTGAAGTAGATCTTGATAAGGGTGAAATGCGCGTCAAGAAAATTATCGATGACAATATGGGAAAGATTGTTGACACCGATATTTGGGGCAAAAAAAAGCTTGCCTATCCAATAAATAAACTAGAGTCAGCTGTATATGTTTTTTATACAGTTGAGCTTAATCCAACAGTTCTTGCAAAGATAGAAGCGACACTTAATATCACAGATGAAGTAATCCGATATTTAATTGTTAAGATTGACGAAAAAGAGCAAGCAAAGATAAAAGAGCTTAAAGAAACTGCTGAAAAGAAAAAAGCTCAGCAAGTAACTGAAAATACACAAGCACAAGAAGAAACAGAGGAGTAAATATACTACACTAATAGGTATAAGGGAGAAGTGCTATGGCAAAAGGTTTTAACAAAGTAATATTAATGGGCAATCTAACACGGGATCCAGAGGTGCGGACTACGCCAAATGGTCAGAGTGTAGCAAACTTTTCGATTGCCGTGAATCGCACCTGGAAGGGTTCGGATGGCAGTCAGCAAGATTCAGTTAGCTATATCGACTGTGTGGCATGGGGTAGAACTGGTGAGGTTATTGCTCAATATATGCAAAAAGGTCGACCAATTTTAGTTTCTGGACGTCTAGATCAACGAAGTTGGGAACAAGATGGCCAAAAGCGAAGCAAAGTAGAGGTTGTTGTTGAAGACTTTAACTTTGTTGGCGGTGGTTCTGGTGACTTTAACGGAAACGAGTCATCACGTAGCTCAAGTAATAGTTCAAGTAAAAATAACGACGCAGTAGAAGTGGATGACGTTAGTGATGAGGCAATCAACCTCGACGACATTCCATTTTAGGGGGCATATTTTAAAGACATATACTGCGCACAGCAATAGATATCTATCTAGGTAGATTCGAGAAGTAAGGAGATTTATATAATGGCAAAAATTTTTAGAAAAAAAGAAGAAGTTGCATTTTTCGACTACAAAGACTTTAAGACGTTACAGCGATATGTAAATGTTTATGGACAAATTGAAGGTCGGAAAAAATCTGGATTAACCGAAAGTCAGCAACGACATCTTGCACGAGCAATCAAGCGTGCCCGACATCTTGCGCTATTACCATTTGTAGCAAAGGGTTAAATAATGGCATTTGGAATCACAGACCTAAAGAAGGGAACATTATTTCAATTTAATGGCGAGCCTTTTAAGGTTATTGACTATTCGCAGAAAGTTATGGGTCGTGGAGGTTCGATCGTTAATGTTCGAATAAAAAGTTTGCTTGATGGTAAGGTTCTTGAAAAGACCTTCAAAGGCAATGAACAGTTAGATCCCGCTGAAGTCGTTAATAAGAACGTCCAATACCTGTACAGTGATGGTTCAATATACTTTTTTATGGAAGATGAAACTTATGAACAATTTGAAGTATCTTCGGAACTGATCGGTGATCAATCGGGGTATCTAAAAGAAGGAGACAAAGTTATTGTTCAGCTTTTTGATGGCCGTATTATTAACGTGGAGCTACCCAAGAATGTTTATTTAAAAGTCACGTATGCAGAGGATGTAGTTAAGGGTGATACGACCAGTAGTGTTTTGAAAGACGCCGAGCTTGAAACTGGTGTTAAGGTGAAGGTTCCGGCATTTATTAAGGTTGGCGACGTTATTAGTGTCGATACAGCAACTGGTGCATATCGTGAACGTAAAAAAGATTAAATAATTGCATGTCAAACCCAGAAATAGATATTTCCTGGAAGAGTTGTTTCTGGCGTCGAAGCCATCGACGTTTAGTGAGGCCATTTGTAGAAGGTGCAATTGAACTCGCTCATCAGACGGCAGAGTATATTGGCATTGACTATAGTCAGCCTAAGATTGCGCAAATAAAGCGCTGTGGTAATAGTTATCCTGCAGTTGCCGAGAATGAGGATGCAACTGGCTTTAGTTTGTTTATTCGAGTTGACGATTATCGGCGAAGGAAGGTTGAGAAAAAGTTTGGTGCCTACGTAGTGGCATCGGTTCACGAATTGACGCATGCCGCAAGATACGAAAGGTTCGCTGGCTGGAATTTGATAGAAGAGATTGCTAGTGAGGGTTTGGCGCATGTCGCAGAAGATATTGCATCTTCCGAACTTGGTTTAACTGAGCAATCTTTTTTCATGGATTTAGAGAGTTGCGGTTATAGCAATCATCATCAGACTAAGTCTGAACTTGTTACGCAGATAGAAGAAGCTAATGGTTCCGAAGAGCTTGCGGATATTATGATGGACAGATGGTTTAACTGGAGTTCACCGTATTTAGACGAAGGTTCGGTTTTTGGGATTATAGAGGTGAATCGGCGACTTGCCGAAGGTAATACTATAAACGAACTTCTAGATTGGCCACCGGAGAAAGTACTGGATTTGTAATGACAAAATTTCGCTTAGATCAAACATTGGTTGCGCAGAAGTTGGTAGCCACAAGGAGCCAAGCCGAAAGCCTTATCAAGCTTGGAGAGGTTCAGGTAAACGGGAAGATTATTATAAAACCTAGTTATTATGTTAGCCCTAGCGACAACGTGGTTGTTACAGCGAATGAACGATATGTATCAAGGGCTGGTTTAAAGTTGGCATCTGTTTCTAAGATATTTGATCTGGACTTTAATAATAAAGTAGTCTTAGATGTTGGCTCTTCAACAGGGGGTTTTACGGATTTTGCTTTGCAACATGGTGCAAAAAAGGTTATTGCGGTTGATGTTGGCACTAATCAGCTTCACACAAAACTTCGTCACAACGAAAGGGTTGAGCTACACGAACAAACCGATATACGTAGTTTTTCTACGAAACAAAATATTGATATGGTGGTTATGGATGTAAGCTTTATTAGTCTAAGAGAGGTATTACCATATATTAAAAGAATTGCACCACGGGCGACAATAGTCGCTATGGTTAAGCCACAGTTTGAAACTGGCGCAAATCTTAAGAATAAAGGTGTCATCAAAAACGAAAAGGTGCGCAGAGAAATTCTTAAAGATTTTGAATTATGGGTAAAAGATTTGTTCGTTATTGCTAACAAGTCCGATAGCAAAGTAAGTGGCGCAAAAGGCAATCTTGAACGCTTTTATCTATTAAAAGCTAAATCTGTCCTGTGACTATAGTGTAGTTGTCGTATACTAGATAACATGCCACAAACAAGTTATCGACGGCATACAGAATCGCCTCAGAAACCCACCAAATCAAGGCATCTTCGCTCAGGTACTGTATTGTTTATGGCTATACTGATGATAGCTGTAGTGGCTTGGTTACTTTTAGCCAAGAAGAAGGCGCACAGTCCGTCAACGCCAACAAATCAGTCAACTAATCAACAACCTACCAGTAATACTAATGAATCATCAAGTCAAGAAAAGACGCTACCCAATATTCAATCAACAATCGATGAATTCATAAAAAATAATCCCGGTACCTATGCAATTAAAATAACAGATATCAATGGTCGATCGCTGGCAGAAGTTAACGGGGATCAACAATTTTTCACAGCAAGTATATACAAATTATTTGTAGCATACGTGGGTTATCAAAAGATAGATGACGGGACTTATGATCTTAATGAACCTTATATTACTGGATATACAAGAGGCGAGTGCCTAGATGCTATGATTCGTGCGTCTTACAGTCCATGTGCAGAAAAAATGTGGGCTGAATTAGGCAAAGAATCCATTACCGAACAGATGAAATCTTATGGACTCATCAATACCTCTTTAACTGGCTTATATACTTCTGCTAACGACTCAGCAATAATGTTACAAAAGATTGCGAAAGGTGAGGGGCTTAGCGTGAATTCAAAGAAGTCTTACCTGGATTCTATGAAATCTCAAGATTCAAAGTTTCGCATAGGCTTGCCAGCTGGGTTTACAAAATCAATAGTATACAACAAAGTTGGTTGGAATGAAGATAAAGAGTGGCACGATACAGCGATAATTGAACTGCCAAATGGCCAAAAGATTGTAGTCGCTATACTTACTACAGGCGTTGGATATAAAACGATTGCCCAGCTAGGCGCAAAGATCGAACAGGCTTTACTAAAGTAACTTTTTGAGGGCTGACTTATCAATAATAGTAATATAACCCTGAGTAGTGGTTATTAGCCCTTTTCGTTCAAGAACACCAAGCTCTCGACTAGTTGTCTCGCGTGTTGCATTTATGGAGCTCGCTATATCCTGTTGTTTTAGGGGTACATTTATTAATACACCCTCAGGGCAATCTTTGCCAAATCTCATAGCCATAGTTAAAATAAACGACACAAGTCTTTCTCTTACGCTTCTATACTCAAGATTTAATATTCTTTCTGAATGAATTCTGTACTGTTTGACTATAAGATCAATAAAGGGGTAGAGAACGTCAGTATTACTGGTCAAGAATTTGGTAAATTCTTCACGGTTAACTTTATATACAGTAGTCGGAGACAAGGCTTGGTATATGATACTCCGTCCTTGTCCGGTAACGGCCCAGATTAGTGGAAATATTTCGTGAGGTTTTCTGATGATAAGGAGGTTTTCTTCACCGTATTTACTAATGTTGAATGCCTTAACAAGACCGCTTTCAATATAGAAAACATATTCCGGTGATTCGCCAGGGCGAATTATGTACTCTCCTTTATTGTAGGATAGTAACTTGCCGTGCTTAAAAAGGCTAAGAAATAGTTCTAGTTGACTATCATTACCCAACATAGACATATTATGACACAAAGAGCAATATTTTGTAGTATTTGTGATAAATCTCGCATTAAGGCTGTGCCTTTCTTAACTGTATTTATTGAACCCAAGTGAGAATATATATGTGTAAGGAGGGGTACGGATATGATTGATTTGAAAAAAGTTGATGCACAACTATTTAACGTAGGTATGCGAAATCGTTTCTTTGCTAGGCCTGAGGTTAAGGAGTTATGTCATATTTTGGCCCCAAACGAGATGATTAATCACGCTGTAGTAGGGCAGTACGAAGGTGGATTTGCATTAATGGTTGCAACTGATCGTCGTGCTTTGTTGATAGATAAAAAACCTTGGTTCCTAACAATGGAGGATATTCGATATGACATGATTTCAGAGGTCGATTATTGTGCCCGTATGTTGGATGCAACATTATCTATAATTACGATAAATAAAACATTAGCCTTTACTAGTTGGCGCAAGACAAGATTACGAGATCTAGTTAAGTATATTCAGCATCGAGTTATGGAACTTCGACATATTGATGATGGATGGTCTCAGCCTAACGAATTGCCCCAGAACTTGCCCGCGCAAAGTTATTCGTCTTTCTCAAGCACGATTCAGCCTAGCATACAGGATGATTTTGCAAGTAGCTACAAAAGGCAAATTCAGGTACATTCCTTGGCGCACGTAGCCGGCAAGATGGCGACGGATGAATTTTTGAATCCGCGACCTTTCGTAAAACCTTTATATCTGAGACCGTCTTTGATTGCCAAGTATAAACATAGCGGATTCACACCTAAGCCGACTACTACACATTAAATCTAAACTCAACTACGTCGTCTGGTTGCATTATATAGGTTTTTCCCTCTGTGCGAACCTTTCCAGTGGACTTTGCGTTCTGCTCACTGCCATACTTAACAAGATCGTGAAAATTGATAATTTGCGCGACTATAAATCCACGTTCAAAATCTCCGTGGATAACACCTGCCGCTTGTGGTGCGGTTGAACCTTTTTTGATTGTCCACGCACGAACTTCTTTTTCTCCAGCGGTCAGATAACTTTGCAGACCTAAAGTATCGTAGGCTATATGAATAAGTTGTTCTAGGCCAGAAGACGTAATATCATAGCTTGCTAGTAACTCTTGTTTATCTATGGGATCTAGGCTTTTAACTTCTTCTTCTAGCTTAGCGCAGACAAATATTACCTTTGCATGAGGAACTAAATTTTTAAGCTCGGCTAACTTTGCTTTATTGGCTAGGGTTTCTTCATCAACATTGTAAACATAAATAACTGGCTTTGCTGTTAATAAATGCAGATCTTCGAATTCCTTTAACTGCTCATCACTAAACCGACTATTTATTGGATGATTATCGTTAAGGCACTGTTTAATTTTCTCTAAGCAATCTGTCAGGTTTTTTAGTTTTGGATTAGCCTTAGCTTCTTTGGTAAGTTTTGGTAATCTTTTTTCTACTGTCTGAAGATCTGCAAGCACTAACTCGGTGTTGATAATATCGATATCCTTTTTTGGTGAGTGAGTGCCGTCAACATGTTGTATGTCCTTGTCTTCAAAAGCGCGAACAACGTGACAAATGGCGTTACAACTACGAATATTTGCTAAAAATTGATTACCCAGTCCTTCGCCATTGCTTGCTCCAGCCACAAGACCAGCTATATCGACAAATGTTACGGTTGCTGGAACGATATTTGATGATCGGTATATCTCAGCCAGTTTATTAAGTCTTTCATCTGGGATGGGTACAATTCCAGTATTTGGTTCAATAGTGGCAAAAGGGTAGTTTGCTGCCAAGATATTACTGTTTGTCAAGGCATTAAAAAGAGTGCTTTTGCCGACATTCGGCAAACCAACAATACCAATGGATAAACTCATTACTCATATTATAACAGAGATAATAATACTTACTAACACAGAAAATAGTAGTAATAAAATATGTTTGATAAACACAAGCAGTGTAGTACAATACTAATTAATCATGGTGTCTGATCAGCAGTCTACAAGCAGTAGCAGATTTAATCGCAAAAAAGAAAATATATTTGCACGTCTGTTAAATGCAATCAAAAAGAGCACTACTAAGCAAAAAATTTTGTATCTTTTGATCTTGTGCGCGTTCGTCGCTATTTTAGGGGTCTTAATTTATAAGGCTAGCAAAGATAAGTTGCAAACAAACACAGTAATACCTATGGAAAAGCAGGAGATAGATCAAGATACAGTAGATAAGGCGCTCAATCAATTACAATCAGACCCTTCTTCAATACCATCCGGTACATTTATGCCAGAAAAAGGGGATTATTTTATGACAGACAAGAGCAATAAGGGAAACAACCAACAATGAATATTGAGCTCACAATAGTTAAAATGGTTAATTCTCGTAAGCAAGTAATTACTACAAGTCTTATTATTGCAATATCTATACTAAGTATAAGTTTGCTGACATCTAGTAAAGTTTTTGCTGGAGGTGGAATTGGTGGGGGTGGTAATGCCTCTGGTGGCCCATCTGGAGGTGGAGGTTATAGTACTCGGAATGGCCATGGCTGGATGGTCTATGATATTAATGGTCCAGGACCAAGCGGGGGTTTTAGGAGTGGGTCTACCTGGGGGGGTGTGCAAGGTGTTTGTCGAGGAGCAAATGCCGGTAATGTTATGATTTTTGGTATAGCAAATGGAGCAGGAAGTATAAGGGGATATAATTATGTTCAAGATTATAGCACTGGGCTTTACCCAGCAGGAACTTCTGTTGATTTTGGAAGAGCCACAGTAGTTCCATCAAGCTGGGCAAGAACCGCGTTTGACAGATTACCGAGCGAGGGTGTCGATACATCAGGTTATATTTTTGGTGGATCTAATGGTAACGTTGCTTGGTTTTGTACGGGTATAAACCCAGCTAGACATGATCCAACTGGGAGTGCTGTAGTGAGTTGTGATGGAGGGTTTCAGGGTTGGGCACTGGACGCAGACAACTTATTCGCACAACTTGGCATTGCAATCGTTATAAAGAAACCTAGCGAAACTTGGTCTTCCTCAAACTATAGCACTAGGACTACTGGCAATCAGCCAATACCGAATCCACCATTCGATACAGGGGCGCTTGCAGCATTTGGTGTTGGTGGTGATCGTGGATTTTCAGTCCCAATTCCTGACCAATTCAAGGATGGTAGTAGTTACGACTGGATTGTGATTGCAGCAAATGCAACCGGAACACCCGGCAATCCGTTAGGTATATCGACTATCGGACAGGGTAGCGCTTCTTGGAATTGCTCACCTCCTCCGGTGGGTGGGGATATTTCTGTCTCTGTTGACTGTACGAACCTAAACACAGCAGTGTTTACTTTTACCAAGAGCGGTACTATCGCGGATCAGAAAGTTATGAGTAGTATCACTACTAGTGACGGAAGATCGGTTGCTACAAATGTTCCAGGCACTATTGGAAATTCCAATTTTGGGGCAGGCATTAAGGTAACCTATTCATCAGATCCCATTACTTTACAACCTGGCCAAAAATATACTATGTCAGTTAGCGTATCTCCTGGTGACGACAGTACTACAGATAATTCTGCTAGTTGTGAATCCCAAGTGCAATCAACAAGCCCTTACTTCCGGGTTTATGGCCATGATGTAGTGGTTGGTCGTAAGTTTAAAACGCCGACTAGTACCGATTGTTCAAAGAATACTGCTTCTGTAAAAGCATTTAATAGACAGGATGGTTCCAATTGGGTTGGTGCCGGATCGCAATTTGCTGTTAGTGCCACAGGAGTTATAGATGGCTTTATGAGTGCTAGCATGCATAGTGGTAATAATGATGGAAATGAAGTACCAAAGCCACAAAATGGACTAAGCTTCTTGAACTCAGGCAATGATCCATCGACACCAATTGGTAATGATCAGAATGCATATCTTGGTTGTGTTCCTGATTATGAAAGCTTTGTGAATAATGATGGTGGATTTCCTCAACCTCCTGGTGACGTAACTATACTCACTCCTACTGCAATACCTGCTAATCACAGGCTCTACGTTAATGGTGATCTAACAATATCAGGCGACATAAAAGATAATACTGCTTCATGGTCTAGTATAGAAGACATCAATCCTATTATCATTATCGTAAAGGGTAATATCAAAATAGCATCAAATGTATCACGGGTTGATGGATTATATGTAGCTCTTGGTAGTGATGGTACTGGTGGCGAAATAAATACTTGCTCTGATCTATCAATGAGTTGCGTGAATAAGCTAACAGTTAACGGCGCCTTTGTCGCCAAAAAAGTTAAGCTTAATCGCTTGAACGGTGATGTAGCAAACGCTAGTCCAAATGAAACAAGTAACAATTCTAACATCGCCGAAGTCTTCAATTTCCCAACAGAATTCTATCTTGGCCTAAAGTTCAACATAAACCAACCACAAACTCCTACAGCTAACACTAAAAAATACGACACTATTGTTGGTTTGCCACCAGTGCTATAAAAAACTTGCTTTAAAATATAGTGCTTATGCTATAATTATCAGCAATGAGTTTACTAACCGGCGTCTCTGATTTTTTCGGACTGGACATCGGCACCTCAGCAGTCAGATTAGTTGAACTAAGAGGGGGCGGGCCAGTCAAACAGCTTGTTCGATTTGGCTATGTTCCAATAGACGCAAAGCTTGCCATGAGCGACGCAAAACCAGATCAACAAAAGGTTGGCGAGATTATTAAAGATCTACTATTACAAGCTAAGGTTGTAAGCAAGAATGTTGTGGTTGGTATTCAGTCTCAACGCGTGTTCACAACATTAGTGGATGTGGATCGGCTTTCTCCGTCTGAACTTGGCAAGTCAATTAAGCTTCAAGCAGATTCTATTATCCCAACACCAGTGGCAGAATCAAAAATTGACTGGGCTCTAATAGGTGACTCACCAAAAGACCAATCGAAAGTCGAGGTGCTTTTAACTAGTGTTCCTAATGAATATATCGAAGGACGCCTTGATTTGTTAGAGTCTATTGGGTTGAACGTGATTGCCCTTGAACCAGATAATTTAGCTTTGGGGCGAGCACTTTTGCCACCTGATGCTGTGAATCCACAAATGATAGTTGATGTAGGTGAAAATAGTAGCGACATTGTTGTGGTGGCCAACGGCGCGCCAAGGCTCACTCGTTCGATACCTACTGGATCTAATTCAATTATTAAGGCTGCGGTTCAGAATTTAAATATTGACGAGCAACAGGCCAAGCAGTTTGTTTCAAAATTTGGACTCAGCAAAGACCGACTTGAAGGCCAAGTATTCAACGCTGTTATCACAACTGTCGATATCTTAATGGCAGAAATTGACAAATCGATTAAGTTTTTCACTAATAGATATCAAGTAGGTGTCGAGAAGATAGTAATAGCAGGTGCTGGAGCGATAATCCCAGGCATGCCGGCTTATGTTGCTAACAAAACTGGTTTGAATGTAGAGATTGGTAATGCCTGGAGAAATGTTAGCGTTGGTACAGCAAGCGAGTCTGATTTAATGGCGTTATCGCCTTATTTTGCAGTCGCAGCGGGATTAGCAGAGAGGCAAGAATAAGATGGTTCAGTTTAATTTATTGCCAGATGTAAAACTAGAATATCTAAAGACACAAAAAACAAAACGCACAGTGCTTTTAGGCGTAATATCAGTAACAGCTTTAGCAGTTTTTATTTTTATCTTGCTATTTTTGATAGTTAATGTTTTCCAGAAGCAACATTTAGCAAACCTGGATAAAAATATTGAGACAAAAACAGATGAGCTCAAAGCGGTGCCAGATCTAGATAAGGTTTTGACAGTTCAAAACCAGCTAAAGGCTTTACCGGGATTGCACGAGACAAAACCAGCTACAAGTAGATTGACAGATTACCTCGTTCAGCTAACCCCAGCAGACGCAAAAATTACCGATGTGACCGTAGATTATGACGCTGGAACAATGACTATTAACGGAACAGCAACCAATATTGAAACTGTTAACAGGTATGCCGATATCTTAAAGTTTACAGAGTATAAAGAGGTTAATGGTTCCGAGTCAAAGAAAGCTTTTTCAGAAGTTGTTTTGTCAAATTTCGGTGTTCAGCCAGCAAATGGAGGACGCACAGCTTATGGATTGCAGTTTAAGTTTGATACGGCCATTTTTGACAATACAAAAAATATTCAACTATCAGTACCAAGTATTATTTCGACGCGCTCTGTAACAGAGGCACCAACTGATTTATTTGAAAAGAAGCAAGAGACGAAACCGGAGTAGTAAAGGAAGTATATGGAATCACCCAAAAAAGGAAAACGAGAGTTAATATCAAAAGCAAATACTACTATGGTTGCAGTAGCTGGAGTAGGTGCTTTCTTAATAGTATTTTCGTTAGTCGCAAGCAAGGCACTATGGTCTCAAAAATCTTACCAGTCTAAGGTTATAGCCAAGAAAGAAAAGGCAGTAGACCAACTCAACGAGAACAAAAAATCTGTCGATCAGCTAAAGGTGTCTTATACGGCGTTCACAGGCACTCCAGATAATGTGATCGGTGGTAATCCAAATGGAGCTGGTGATAAAGATGGCAATAATTCAAAGATAGTTTTGGATGCTCTGCCTAGCAAATATGACTTCCCAGCATTTATTACCAGTACAAAAAAGTTGCTCTCAATAAAAGGATTTACACCAAAATCAATTTCTGGTACAGATGATGAGGTTGCCCAAAGTCAATCAAAAGAATCAAAGCCAGTTGAGATTCCGTTTCAGCTTACTACAGATGCTGGTGACTTTGCGCGAGCTAAAGAGCTATTAAAATCGACAGAACAATCCATTAGACCAATAAAAATAAAGAAACTTACAATTACAGGCGGTGATGGAGCCCAGATGCAGTTAAGCCTAGATGCTGTTTCGTATTATCAGGGAGCTAAGGGTCTAACAATAACCAAAGAGGTAGTTAAATAATGAAACAAAAAGACATAATTCTAATTGTTGTGATCATGATTATTGCTGGAATATTTTCATTTATTGTTTCTGGGATGATTTTTGGCAAACCGGCAGATCGTAAAACACAGGTTGAAGTTGTGGAGCCAATTAGTGCTGATTTCCCTCAAGTTGATCAAAGATACTTTAATAAGGACTCTATCGATTCAACGCAATTAATCCAAATAGGCGACCAAAATAACCAGAAGCCTTTTTAATGGCTGAAATGAGGGCACATAAGAGATGAGTGTCTTATCGGTAGAAACTCAAGAAAAAGTTGAAAATGCTCTTGTTGAGCAGAATTTAATCTTGCAATCTAAAATTAATCAACTTAAAGAAAAGGCCAAAAAAGACAACACACCTTTTTTTAGTTTACTGGTAAGTGAAGGGGGTATTCCTGACGAGGTACTAACGAAAACCATTGCTCATGTCGGTAATATTCCTTATGTTAATTTATCTGAGGCAATAATCAGCTCAAAAGTCTTGGGGCTTTTGCCAAAAGAAATTGCAGAACGTTATATGGCGGTACCGTTAGGTGAAATGCAACATCGGTTGGTGGTTGGAATGCTTGATCCTGATAATGTTCAGGCCATAGATTATTTGTCTAATAAGATTGGTAGGCCAGTTAAGGTTTTTGCTGCAAGTGAGACAGGAATTCATAATGTTCTAAAGCAATACAAAAATGCTACAAATGCAGAAATTACTAGTGCATATCCATCTGGTCAGGCGCCAGGTGGGGGTATTGATTTGTCAAGTGACCTTAAGGATTTTAAAGGTGATGAAGATGTTGCGCCCGGGTTAATGCAGAACTCAGCAATTAAAACCATATCTCAAGATTCGCCAATTAGTAAAATTCTTTCTGCAATTCTAGAATACGCCGCCAACAATGGTGCCAGTGATATTCATATCGAGCCATTAGAAAGGGAATTACAGATTAGGTGCCGTATTGATGGCGTACTGCGCGAGGTTATGAAGTTACCAAAAGCTACCGAGCCACCGTTGGTGTCTAGAGTTAAGATACTTTCAAGCTTAAAGATTGATGAACATCGCCTGCCACAAGATGGACAATTTACGGTGAGCGTAACTGGCAGGGAGATTGACTTGCGTATTGCTATCTCACCAGTGGTGTGGGGTGAGCAAGTGGTGATTCGTTTACTAGACAAAACCGGAACAAGCTTAAAGTTAGAAGATATGGGGTATAAAGGTAGGGCGCTACGCACTATCAGACGCGCCCTAGAGCATCCAAACGGCATGGTTTTAACATCAGGACCAACAGGGTCAGGAAAGTCGACATCAATGTATGCTTTGCTCCAGGAGATCAAAAATGACTCTATCAATATTGTTACGCTCGAAGATCCTGTTGAGTACAAAATGCAAGGTATTAATCAAATTCAAGTTAATGCCGATGTTGGCTTAACTTTTGCTTCTGGTTTACGCTCTATTTTGCGACAAGACCCAGACGTGGTGATGGTTGGAGAGATCCGAGACAAAGAGACAGCAACTTTGGCCGTACAGGCCGCCTTAACTGGACACCTTGTGTTTTCAACTCTACATACTAACTCTGCCGCCGGTATTTTGCCACGTTTGCTAGATATGGGGATTGAGCCTTTCTTGATTGCCTCTACAGTACGTACTGTTATTGGTCAAAGGCTGGTAAGGCGTTTGGCTGATGGTGCTGAACCGTATAGTTCAAATACTGCCGAAACAACAGCCATTCATCAAGTATTAAGTAGTCTTTTACCAAAAAATACATCTGAAGTTAAGAAGTTTTCTGAAGATATTGGGTATAAAACCTTGCCACTTGTTACCGAAAACGCTTATACTTTATACAAAGGCAAAGAATCTGCCTCTGCACCTGGCGGTTATAAAGGAAGAATGGGTTTGTATGAAGTGTTTGATGTGACACCAGAAATACAACAACTTATTCTAAAGCGAGCTACAAGTAGCGAAATTCAAAAAGTTGCTATTGCTCAAGGTATGGTTAGTATGCGCCAAGATGGCTATCTAAAAGCTCTTAGCGGGCTAACCACAATAGACGAAGTTAATCGCGTTGCAGCCGAGGACAGTGCCTAAAGTAAGAAAAGGTGGGATAAAATAATGGAAGCACAGCCAAGAATAGAAATACTACTAGAAGAAGTCGTCAAGAAGAAGGCTTCAGATTTACATTTGCAAGTAGGAATGCCACCAATGCTTCGTATTGATGGTCACCTTGCACCTATTCCTGGTACTCAGCCTATGTCTGAGGAGGTTGTGGAGGGCTTAGTTTTTGCAATGTTGGATGACGACCAAAAGCAAGTTCTTCTTAAAGACAAAGAGTTTGATTTCAGCTTTGCCTTCGGCGATTTGGGTCGTTTCCGTGTTAATGCATTCCACGAAAGAGGCAATCTAGCCTCTGCTTTGCGTTTGATACCGAATGAGATATTGACTATCGAGCAACTAGGATTACCAAATGTAGTCAACAAGTTTGCGCAGTATCCAAGAGGTCTTGTGTTGGTTACAGGGCCAACGGGATCAGGCAAATCAACATCGCTCGCCGCCTTACTTGATAAAATCAACTCCGAGCGGGCAGACCATATTATTACCATTGAAGACCCAATCGAGTTTACGCATAAGTCAAAAAAATCATTGGTTGTTCAAAGAGAAGTTCATTACGATACATATTCATTCTCGGCAGCTCTTCGTAGTGCTTTGCGTGAAGACCCTGATGTTGTGCTTATCGGAGAAATGCGTGACTTAGAAACAATTGCCTCAGCAATTACAATTGCCGAAACCGGCCACCTAGTTTTTGCTACGCTCCATACTAACTCAGCATCTCAGAGTATCGATCGTATGATAGACGTCTTTCCGCCACATCAACAGCCTCAGGTTAGAGCTCAGCTATCAAATATTTTAATGGCCATTTGTTCACAGCGTCTGATACCGTCTATTGGTGGAGGTCGGGTGGCTGCCGCCGAGGTGTTGGTGGCTACTCCTGCAGTACGCAATATTATTCGAGAAGGCAAAACTCACCAACTTGAGGCGGTTATTCAAACTGGGGCAGAATTTGGTATGCAGTCTATGGATAAAACACTTGTTGGCTTAATTCATGCTGGTACAATTACCTATGACGAAGCACGTAACTATGCTGTTGATTTAGATGAACTAGATAGGTTAATGAGGAGTTAATTAAGTGCAGTCTTTTAAATATCAAGCGCGAGACCCAGCTACAGGCAAAAAAATATCCTCAGAGGTTCAGGCAGATAGCATTCAATCGGCCTCAAGGTTAATAAAACAACAAGGCCTGACGGTTATTGACGTCACGCCAAGTAGCGAATCCAGCAACGGCATATTAAACAGGATAACTAACCGAATTACCACCAAAGACAAGGTTTTATTCTCTCGGCAACTATCAACTTTAATCAATGCTGGGTTGCCACTGGTTCAGTCTCTGCGCAATGTTTCTAGCCAAACTCAAAACAAGGCTCTGCAAGCTATTATCGGCAAGATTATTGTTGATATAGAGGCTGGTAGTGCATTTTCTGTAGCACTTAGCAAGTATCCAAAAGTATTTAACGAAGTTTTTGTTAGCTTAGTGGCGGCTGGTGAAGTATCTGGTACGCTAGATAAAGCGCTAGAGCGTATTGCCAACCAGCAAGAAAAAGATGCCGAAATCATCAGTAAAATCCGTGGGGCAATGGTCTATCCAGCAATTGTTATCGTAGTGATGATTGCGGTTGTAGGCTTTATGATTGTAACGGTCATGCCTCAAGTAGAAAAGATCTACGCCGACTTACCGGGAGCTAACCTGCCATTGATCACCAAAATATTATTGGCAGTATCTAATTTTACAATTAAATACTGGTATATCGTTTTAATTGTTTTGGCGTTGTCGATATTCTTTACTACCCGTTGGGCAAGAACCATGGGGGGCAAAGAGGCTATTGATAAAGCAAAGATGAAGTTGCCAGTTTTTGGGCCGTTATTCATGAAGGTATACATGGCGCGTATTACGCGCACAGGTACTACATTGGTAGCTAGTGGCGTGCCACTTATTCAAATGCTCGAAATAGTTGCTAGAGCGGTAGATAACGTGCATATTGAGCGGTCTGTCAGAAAGGCCATAGACAAAGTTAAGGGTGGTAAGTCGTTATCTGATGCTCTCCGTGGCGATCCAAACTTCTTAAGCTTGGTGCCAGACATGATTCATATTGGCGAAGAATCTGGCTCTTTGGAGGATATGCTAGCCAAAACCGCCGACTATTACGAAAAAGAGGTAGATAACCAAATTAAGACCATCTCCACAATTATTGAGCCTATTTTGATGGTTCTACTAGGTATTGTTGCGTTTACTATCGTCGCCGCGGTGTTGTTGCCAGTGTATGGTTTGGTTAACCAAACCAATATTGTTTAACTTGTGCAAAAGTGCTTGCATTTTGTATTACAAAAGCTTAATATCTTAACCATAAGCATTAAGCTTTAAGTAATAACCGTATAAAGGGGGCAAAGTAATGTTACAAAAATATAAAACTAAAAGAGAAGAAGGCTTCACTATAATCGAAGTTTTGATTGTGCTTGCCATTGCAGGTTTAATACTACTAATAGTGTTCTTGGCAATACCTGCACTACAACGGAACTCACGCAACACGCAACGAAAAAATGATTCTGCCGCATTGGCTAGTGCGTACTCAGAGTATGTCAACAATCACGGTGGATCATCGCCTACCACGGCAGCAAATGTAACAGATAATGCTAAATTGGGTTTTTATAAGACGTCAGGAGTAACAATCCGTTCGTTAACCAGTTCTTCGGCTAATCCTGGTGCTGCGCCCGCGGATACTGATTCAGTTGTAGTTATAGTTAATGCAAAATGTGATCCAACTCTAGGATATTCTGCAACAAATATGGCCGGTATGGTATCATACGCTCCTAGAGGTGGTGTAGTGCTGTTTAATTCTGAAAATTCAGGTTCTGGTTCGACCACGCAATGTGTGAGTGCAGGCTAAAGCTCATTGTATTCTGAGAAAACGGGGGAAACCCCGTTTTTTCTTTGCCACAAAATAGCCACACCTTTCACAAAATAGCTACACCCTTCACACAAACTGCCCCTATAAACCACCACCAAAACCCATGATACTTTTCTGGAGGACGTTCCTCATAAAAGTACAAAAGATTGCATAATATCGATAAATTTCAGGAGGACGTTCCTCACAAAAGTACAAAAGATTGCATAATATCTTTCTGGAGGACGTTCCTCATAAAAGTACAAAAGATTGCATAATATATTTTACTGAGCTATCATTACTGACATGCCAAGCCGTAACGTTATTAAAATCGATATAGCTGACGGTTACTATCACGTCTATGCGCGAGGGCACAGCAAATCAGAAATTTTCATTGATGACGCTGATTACAATTATTTCACAAAACTTTTTGCGCGCTACTTATCAAAAAAACCAACCCTCGATAAACATCAGGTATCATATCCACATCTGTATGGTCGTTTGGATTTACTATGCTACTGCCTGATGCGTAATCATTTTCACTTATTACTTTATCAGCACGAAGAAGGCGCAATGCAGAAGCTTATGCGAGGCGTAATGGGTAGCTACTCACGTTACTTTAATAACAAATACAACAGAACTGGATCATTGTTTGAGAGTCGTTATAAGGCTTCTTTAATAGCTAGCCAACAATATGTAGAGCATATCTCGCGCTATATACACCTCAACCGTAAGCAATGGCAGACTACACCCTACAGTAGCATCGGGTACTATTTATCTGGTCAAAAAGCAGAGTGGGTTCATCCAGATGCTGTTTTGGCTATGTTTAACAACGATAGGGAAGAATACAAAAAATTTCTAGCAGACTACGTGGATTACAAGGACAAGCTTGACGAAATAAAGTACGAACTGGCAAATACTATACTATAACACAAAAACCCTTTTTATGAGGACAGTCCTCTTAAAAGGGTAAGTTAGTGTACTATATTAGTGATGATTGTGCTTATCTTATTTGTTTTTGGGCTTATTTTTGGTAGCTTTGTTAATGCCTACGTTTGGCGGTTCAAAAAGCGTAAAAACTGGGTGAGCGAGCGTTCTATTTGTCCAAATTGCAAACATGTTTTACGGGCTAAAGACTTAGTGCCAGTGCTTAGCTGGTTGAGTTTGAGGGGCAAGTGCCGTTATTGTAAAAAACCTATATCGGCTCAATATCCTGCTGTTGAGTTATTTACTGCGCTATTGTTTGCATTGTCTTATGCTTTTTGGCCATACTCACTAACATTGCTAGGCTGGCTGGCCTTTATATCGTGGCTGGGCTGTTTGGTAGTCTTTATGGCACTACTTGTCTATGACCTTAAATGGAAGTTGCTACCCAACAAGATGGTCTTGCCCTTAACTATTTTGGCTAGCATTTTGGTTACCTTATTGGCAATCTTAAACAGCAGTTGGCTAGGGTTATTTTGGTCAGTTGTGTCTGGTTTGGTGTTTTTTGCTATTTTCTGGGTATTGTTTCAGTTTTCAGATGGCAGGTGGATTGGCGGGGGTGATGTTAAGATGTCTTACGCACTAGGGCTTATAGCAGGGTCTATTATTAATGTTTTCTTGTTGATTTTTTTGGCATCGGTTATCGGTACATTTTTAGTATTGCCACTACTGGTTAGTAAAAAATTGAATGCACGGTCTAAAATCCCATTTGGTCCACTGTTGATAATTGCAACAATAATTGTTTTTTTATTTGGCAGTCAGATGATAGATTGGTATACCAAAACCTTTTTGTTCATGGGTTAGTGCTTATGCTATAATTTGCCTATGATTCGTAACCTTCGTCGTAATGTGGGCGGGTTCACTATTTTAGAAACAATCATTGTTTTAACAGTGATGTCAGCTTTGTTGGCTAGTGCTTTGCTGTTGTTCCAGCAAAGAATACCCAAAACACAGTTTCAAAAATCTTTGAACGAGCTGGTATCGCAGATGACCGATATTAGCAACCAGGTAGCGACCGGGTATTATCCTAATACGAATAAAGCAAAATGCAATAATGGTAGTATTGTCCCAGGTAATGCGGATCAGGGCGAAAATGCGAGCTGTATTTTCATAGGGCAGGCCGTAAAGTTCGGCTCTGTTGGGTGTACTAATCCTGGGAACGAATGCGACAAACTAAAGGTTTATACGATTTTTGGTAGACGCTTAGATAGCTCAGGAGAAATTGCTAGTTCACTAAGTGAGGCTCAGGCAAAAATTAGCCCAGACTTCGGCACTCAAGAATACACTAATGGCTTTGGCTTAAGTGTAGAGAAGGTTGTTTCAGATGGCACTGAATACGGTGGTGTGGCTTATGTACAATCTTTTGGGTCAAGCTTAGGCGGTGGTTCGCTAAATGGAGCAACACAAGTCGCTATTGCCCCCGTTTCAGGTTCTGTAAATAACTCAACTATAGACCCCGATCTTAGGGGTCTTAATGTGACAAATAAAGGTATTTTGTTGTGCGTAAAGAGTGGAACCACCAATCAGTATGCACTAGTGACACTTGGTGCAAACGGCAACGCCATGAACGTAGAAAAGCAGATAGTTAATAAGAGTGATTGGGACACAAAATGTTCATAAGAAAATTAACTAACAAAGGCGATACTATTGTTGAGGTAATGATTGCCTTAACGGTACTGATGTTGATTATTGGTGGTGGGTATTCAATTGCAACGCGTAGCTTAAATGGTGTGCAGGTTGCCCAAGAACGAAGCGAGGCAACCAAAATTGCCGAAGGTCAGCTAGAGGCCATCCGTTGGAAGGTTCAGGATAACCCTAATTTAGAATCGTTAAATAACAATGGTTTTATTAATACAACAGGTACAGAATGGGATAGCTTAATCATTCCTTCGGTTACTTGGAATAAAGTCTCATTTTGTGTTGCCACAACTACTCAAGGAACTCCTCCTGTTTCAAGAATTACGGCGACAACGGCGCCCAACGATTGTAGTCAAGGTATCGACGGGCGATATAAAATATCAGTTACCACCGATTTAACCTTTTTGAACTATGATAACGATCCTAAGCTGGACAAAAAGCAACTTACTTATAAAGTTACTGTTAAGTGGGATCGTGCAGGTGGTGGCGGAGAAGAAAGTATTGTAGTTGCAGACAGGTATGTTGTTATATGAGAATCAATAAGCAAAACGGCTTTACTATAGTAGAACTCTTAATAGCGTCGGCTGTGTTTTCTTTTGTTATTTTGGGCGCCAGTGTGGCGATAATTCAGATTAGCCGGCTTTATTATAAAGGTATTATTGTTTCTAATACTCAAACATCTGCAAAAGCAATACTAGATTCAATAACCCAAGCAATCCAGTACGAAAGCGCTACCATCGTGGGTAAAGATGATGCTAGTACTGTATCCCTGGGGGATGCCCCAACTACTAATCATGATGTGTCTGTTGTGTGTATTGGCAATAATCGATTCACCTTCGTTAAAGGTGTAAAGCAGGGCTCAGATACAGATAATATTAAGCATGCGATGTGGCGAGATAAAATTGATAATTCTGGTGCTTGTAGTACGGGCGTACCAGATCTTAAAAGTGATCCTTCAGCAGGGCATGACATGCTATCAGACAACATGCGAGTATCTAAATTAGAGGTAAACGCTCTAAAAGACTCTGTCGGTAATGAAACAGGGCTGTATGAGGTTAAGCTAACAGTGATATATGGTGATGATGATTTGATAGATGGCGACAAATGCAAAGGTCAGGTTGCTGGTAGTCAGTGGTGTTCAGCGGTAAATTATTCAACAATAGTATTTAAAAGAATAAAATAATGGTGTATATTAATGGTAAGCATGAGCGCTAAGAAGATGAGTAGGTTGCAGAATAACCAAGAAGGCCTGGTATCAATAACGGTTTCGTTGATTATTATGATTATAATCACCTTGGTGGTTAGTAGCTTTGCGTTGATTGTTCGGCGCGAACAGCGTCGCACTCTAGATCGTCAACTTAGTCAGCAGGCCTTTTACGCCGCAGAGGCTGGTATTGCTGATGCCCAAAGTGCAATAAAAGCAGGCTTAACAGATGATATAACCGAATGTTCGGGGCCAGGAAGCTTTAGCAAAGTAGCAGAAACAATTAATGATCCTTCAAAACCAAGCCCAATATACAAAAGCGAAATTTCAAATAACGTAAGCTACTCTTGTGTGCTTATTGATCAAACCTTACCGGACTACAGGGTTGATAACCTTAATCCATCCGACGGTTCTTATGTCACAAGTATTGATTCGAGTGTTAATATTGGGCAATTGGATATTAGTTGGCAAAGAAATGATAACGGCCAAATAACCTCAAACCCAACTGATCATACGTTAGTTAGTGGCATGAGTGGCCCGATGTTGAGGGTTACGATTTTTCCAGGATTTACAAAAGATGTTAGTGGTATTACGCAGCCACTCTCAAAAAACGATATTAATCAAGGATCACATACAATGTTTTTATATCCTAATACAGAAGCAACGGGAGATAATAGTATTACTTACTTAGGTTCAGATGGTGGTATAAATTCAACCTATCCTAGGCAAGGACAGTTTGTTGACGGTAACTGTGATTCAAGTACTGTAGATCCTGATAGATATGCTTGTAACGTAAGTATTACAGGCTTGGGTCGCACATCGTATTTTGTGGTGGTTCAGCCTTTATATCAATCTGCTAAAATAATAATGACGCCCAAAGATAGTAGTGGTAGTACTATTAACTTATCTGGCGGACAGGCAGAAATTGACGTAACCGGCAAGGCCTCTGATGTGTTAAGGCGAATTCAGGTGCGAGTTCCAGTTGACGGAGGTCTAAGTATTGGGGATTTTGATGGCCTATTCCCAGACTCTGCCATCTCAACAACCGACGATCTATGCAAATTGCTGGTACTAACCGGAACAAGCCTTAATGATCAATGTGATAGTAGCACCTCTGTTACGCTTACGGGAGTAGTACCCCCGCCATCTCCTACGCCAGACCCAGACCCTGACCCAAGTGGTAATGCAGATATCGGATCGTGCGATGGCTCTCCTAGACAGCCTAGCTTTTGTGATGATCCTGGCCCTCCTAAGTTATGGGGCTGGACTCAATCATATTCTAATTGGTCTGATAATCCTGCATCAGAAGTAGATAGGTGTGTGTGGTCGTGGGGTGACGGGCATACAACAGAGCTCACTAGTGGGCAAAAAGGTTGCAATTATAATGATCAGATGGTGCATGATTATAGCAGTGCAGGACACCAAAATCTACAAGATGATATTATCAGGACAAATGGTGCCATTGGTTGCCGAAGGTATAGCGTAACACTAACAGTATATTTTAAGCCGTCTACTCGCAAAAGGCCTGCCTCTAAGACTAATAATAGGGAACAAGTTCCGTACGGTACTGAAGGTAAAAGATACTGTACTGGAAAATACAGATTATATACTCCATAATGTATATTTAAACGTCCATAACTACTGTCTATTTTGTTTAGAATGGAATCTCTTATGAATATTCTTTAGGTGTGGATCTGTTACATGGGTGTAGATTTGTGTGGTGGAAATATTGCTGTGGCCTAACATTGCTTGCACGCTACGTAAATCAGCGCCATTACGTAATAGGTCCGTAGCAAAGCTGTGTCTCAGAGTGTGCGGTGAAACATGTTTGGTTATTCCAGCCAGCAGAGCATACTTAGAAACCATTCTTTGGATACTTCTGGGTGTTAATCGAGAATAATCGCCAGTTCTGTCTACCTTTGGTTTTTTATTACTGTGCCCGATAAATAGTGCAGGGATTGTATCATTCCTGGTTTCTATGTATTTGTCTATCCAGCTTGACGCGCTATCACTAATAAATATTGGTCGGTCTTTCTGGCCTTTTCCTCGAACAGTAAACTCTTTTGTTTTAAGGTTAATGTGCTCCTTGTTTAGGTTTGTGAGTTCTGATACGCGTAAGCCACTACTAAACAGTAATTCTAGGATAGAACGATCTCTCAACCCCTGTAGGGTTGATGTGTTTGGCTGAGCAAAAAGTTTATTCAACTCATCGATTGATAAGAATGAAACCTCGTTTCTATTGCTTTTGGCAAGTTCAATCTTATCCGCTGGCATCGAATCATAATTGCGTTTCGTACACCATTTTAAAAAACTTCTCAGCGCAATTAAGTGGTAATTAATGGTGTTTTTTTGTAATTCATCACTTACATTTGTGCCTAGTCTATTTAGCCACAAGCGCCACTTACGGACAAATTCTGGATTTATATCTTTAACATTAATATCTCCAGCATAATCTTCAATGCGCGTAAGATAATGGTTGTAATTGTGTATTGTTTTTAACGAACGTCCTTGTTCAATCTCTAGGTATTCTAGGAATTCATCTTTTGCTTTGCTGAATTTCATACTTATATTGTACGGCATTAAGGGTGACAACAGATACAATATTTTGTACAATAAAATAACTATAATACGAAAGGAATATTGATGGAAAGAACTTTGGTGATACTAAAGCCAGATACAATTCAGCGGGCCATAGCTGGGGAGATTATTACTCGTTTTGAGAGGGCAGGCCTTAAGATTGTTGGCATGAAAATGATGATACCAGAGATGGAGTTATTAAAGTCACATTATCCGGATGACCTTATCCCAATTGTAGGTAATAAAACTAAAGAGGATTGGGATGCTTACGGTGTTGAGTACAGTGAAACTGTCGAGGAAATCGGTGATATGATAGTGGATGCTACACGTAAATTTATGAGAAGCGCTCCAGTTGTTGCTATGGTTCTTGAAGGCGGGCACGCCGTAGAAATTGTTAGAAAAATGGTTGGTAAGACTGGGCCAAAAGATTCTGCGCCAGGTACGATTAGGGGCGACTATGCGCATCTTAGCCTAGGACGGGCATCACTAAAGAAGAAAGGCGCCGCCAACATAGTTCATGCCTCCGGATCAGTTAGTGAGGCTGAAAATGAAATCAAAATGTGGTTTGAGGAATCAGAATTATTTACATACACGACGGTTCACGAGGGTCTAACTCAAGTCTAATATTAAATGTATGCTGTAATGCATACTTGGCCCGGTAGTTCAACGGATAGAACACCACCGTCCTAAGGTGGGTGTTGGGGGTTCGAATCCCTCCCGGGTCACCATGATTAATTTGATTAATGTATCTTATTATAACTAGAGTTCAGTTATTTTTATCCTATACTACTTATACTTACTAATGTAAAATATTGTTATGCCAAAGAGTAGTTCTCCTAAAAAGCAAAATAAGGATTTTGCTGATCAATTTGATGATGAGGAAGTTTTGTACCTGTTTCGTAAACATCCGATAGTTATGCGTAAAGGCTTAATTATATCAATGTTAGCCATACTAGCCGGTTCAATACCAGCGTTAATAAAACCTGAAATGTCTTATTTTTACGGTGGCCTAGCTGGTGGACTGGTGCTGGGTATTATTTTGTTTATTCCTTCATGGATAATTTATTGGTATAGCGTATTTATTGTGACCAACCAACGCTTAATACAAATCACTCAGAAAGGTTTTTTTAATAGATCTGTAGTCGATATAGGCTTAAAAAAAATACTAGCAACTAGCTATGAGGTGAAGGGCATACAAGCAACTTTACTAGGATTTGGTACAATAATGATACAGACTTACATGGGCGATTTGGTGATCCATGAAGTTCATCATCCAACAGAAGTAATTAGATGCATAACCGATGTACTTAGATCTGAAGGAATAGAAGCGGAACAAGTTGATCCAGCAGATATAAAACAAGACAAGGAGTATAATGAAGAAGATCTCGAAGAAGTTTAGGCGACCAAGACTAAAGAAGAAGGCAGGTTCTTTGGCGACTTCGGAAATCCCTAAGATTACAAATGATACTGTCGCTGAACATCGAGAGGAAGTGTTATCAAGTGCACGTAAATATATATATCCTTTGCAACATTCAAAGCATAAGATTGTAATACTTACGATTACTATTGTATTAGTTACGTTTGTCGTATTTTTTACGTACTGTATAACGGCGTTGTATCGTTTCCACTCAACCTCGACATTTATTTATAAAGCTACTCAAGTAATTCCGTTTCCTATTGCAAGGCAAGGCGATAAGTTTATAGCTTATGAGAATTATCTTTTTGAGTTAAGGAGGTATCAGCATTATTACGAAAACCAGCAAAAACTAGATTTTAATAGTGACTACGGCAAGCAACAACTGATAGTTGCAAAAAACCGCTCATTAACTAAAGTAATCAACGATGCGTATATTAAACAGATTGCAAAAGAAAAGAAGATTACAGTTAGTGACCAAGAAGTTCAGGATCAGATTACTTTATTACGCAACCAGGAACGTCTTGGTAGCAGCAAGGATGTTTTAGATGATGTCTTGAAGGAATATTTCGGGTGGGATGAGGCTGACTTTAAACGGTATGTTCATGGTAATTTACTACAACAAAAAGTCCTCGCGTCACTTGACGTAGATACTCAAGGGCGAGCAAATTCAGCCTTGGCAGAAATCAACAATGGAAAGGATTTTGCAGAGGTTGCGAAAACTTATTCCGATGAAGTAACAACAAAAGACAAGGGTGGAGAATATGGATTCTTAATCGAGAAATCTAACAGAGATATTTCTCCACAAACTATCGATGCTATCTTTAAACTACAACCAGGTCAGGTTTCAGGAATAGTTAATACGGGCAATTCACTTGAAATCTATAAGTTGATCGAGCTTCAGGATGGCGATAAAGCAAAGGTTGCTCACATTGTGTTTAACTTCAAAGATATTAATCAATATCTTAACGATAGGAAGGACCAAACTAAAACAAGAGCTTACATTAGCTTGCCAGAACCCCAGACAGACCAACAAGCATCTCCATCGGATAACTAGTAAATTAATCAATAATAGTGTATGATATTTAGACAGGATTCTTAACAAGCCATTAGTTTAGTGAGTGAGTAAAGATGGTCGACCTGAAAGATTAATAGAAAGGAACTAATCTTAATGGCTAGTAAGTTATATGTTGGTGGTTTGCCGTACTCTACAACTACACAAGAATTGCAAGATTTATTTGCAACACACGGTACGGTATCATATGCCAACGTAATTACCGATAGAGATACTGGTCGCTCAAAAGGTTTTGGTTTTGTTGAATTTGAATCAGCAGACGAAGCAAAGGAAGCGATTAAGGCTTTAGATGGTAGTGAACTTGGAGGACGCAAGATTGTGGTAAATGAGGCTCGTCCACGTGAGGATCGTCCTCGCAATGATCGATCTCGCCCTGGTAATGGGGACTTCAATCAGAGCTCTTCTTTTAGACAACGATAGTAGAATATATTGATGTCAATAAAAAATCCTCAGAGTACATCATGAGGATTTTTTAACTTCATTATATAATCTGGGTAGATGTCGAATAATTCCATAGAGAAGAAGAACTGCAAGAATAAAACTCGCTATTCCAACGACGCGTCAGCACAAGAGGCATTAAAACGTATTAATCAAAACAAAACTCTAGGGAAGCCTAGAAGAGTGTATAAATGTCTTGTTTGTAATGGCTGGCATTTATCATCAAAGGCCAAACACTAACTAAGAAAGAGGGGTAATTTATGGATTCAGGCTCAAATAAAGATAATATGCCAGATCCTCATAGCTCTGCTATGTGGGAACAGTTTGATGTTATTGATGCGCAGTCTAAGGAACAACTAGAAGAAGATTATCAAGAGATTGAGGAATACAATAGGAGGTTGCTTAATCAAATAGCAGGACTCGAATATAGCGAGTTTAAAATTATTGGCGAGATTAATAATGATAGTCAGATCGATACGACGAGCGCACCATCAATTATTAAGGGTAGGCCTTTTATGTCTTTGTTGTATCTTCAGCCAGATAGAAGACAAGAACTGATGGAGCAAGGTGAAGATCCCGAATTTGGTAATCCGCATTCGATTAGGGGTTCCGTACCAGAACGAACAAAGAAACTACTGGATGATCTAATTTCTGGAGTCGAAGCCATTAAGGACGAAGCTAGGAGTACCCCAGAACTTACTGTTTGGCGAGGGAATATTGGTGGGGAGCCAATAGAGCTTGATGTGTATAATCAAGAGATTCAGTTACATAAAGGTAGCGAGGTACAAAGAATCCCTTCGTTGCACGTGTATGCGTGTCGTCCAGACAATGAACAATAAAAAATCATCCTAGAAGACGGATGATTCATTCTGCGATATTGGCGGGCTCGACCGGATTCGAACCGGCGATCTCCTCCGTGACAGGGAGGCATGTTAGGCCTCTACACCACGAGCCCAAGGCCAATAAATACCATAGCAGTTTATCAGAATATGTTTAGTATTGCAATCTGTTACAATAGTGTAGTTATTGCCACCTTAGCTCAGTCGGTAGAGCGACGCATTCGTAACGCGTAGGTCAGCAGTTCGATCCTGCTAGGTGGCTCCACTGCGGGATTAGTATAGTGATAGTACGCTTGCTTCCCAAGCAAGAGGTACGAGTTTGATTCTCGT
Organism: Candidatus Nomurabacteria bacterium; assembly: GCA_023898625.1. Taxonomy (NCBI): domain Bacteria; phylum Candidatus Nomuraibacteriota; species Candidatus Nomurabacteria bacterium. Next base: position 214,948 of record CP060231.1, on the reverse strand, counting down.
ATCCCGCACCAAAATACCTATGCTTGCTTATGTTACTTTAATGAACTATCATTACACACTATGAAGAAATTATGGAGTAGAGAGAAGGAAACAAACTCTTCAAACGAACAGTTAAGACAAAGAGATCTAGAGGTTTTTGATCACGTTCAAAAATATGGCAAGTTATTGCTGGATACCATGGGTCTTGATGAAGCTATCAGGTTTGAAGTCGCCGAAAATCGGCAGACAGGTGAGTTTGGTTTGTCAAGACAAGTGTTCAAACGAGCAGACAAGGACGCATTTACCCTGGAGTGGTATCCTCAAACAAAAGGACCAAGAGAAGTGTCTACTATAGAAAGACGGCTCGATGAGGTCGAAGGATTGCACATCGTAGAGAGCTACATGACAGACTACACATTTCCGTACGATAATACAATAAGGATTCCCTCACAGATGTTCCTAGATATGATTAAGTCCGTGTTTGGTGATTTACCGCAAGATGCCGAGATCGATTCGACTATATATTCTAGAAGCGGGCGCTAAAGTCTCTATCATTTTTTTATACAAACAACTATAATTTAGGCAATGGCTGATATTAAAAAATTCTTTCATGATAGATGGATATTGCTATTATTAAGCGCAAGCCTTTTTGTTACAGTATTTAATACACTAGCGATACTTTCAAGATTAGATAGTAGCCGTGGTAGCTATATTGTGCAATATCGTGACAATCTTGGTTTAGGTGCCTACAAGGCAGGTGATAGCTCGACATTTTGGTTGTTCATAATTTTTGGAATTATGATTTTTGTATTTCAAATTTTACTCAGTAGACGGGCGTATAAAATGCATAGACAATACGCAATAGTTATATCGGCACTTTGCCTTCTGTTATTAGTGCTCACCTTGCTTGTAAGTAACTCACTGTTAGCGTTAAGATGAAGAACATTGAAATACCTCTACAGTCAGAGAAAAAGCCTCATTATATTTTTTTTGAGAAACTACCCGGAATAATAACTTGGTCAATTATCATTTTGCCGTTTGTATTGAGTATTTTTATGGCTCATCTAGTAGCGTTGCTGATAATTGCATTTTTCTTGATTTGGTTTGTTCGAGCGATAGGCTTGAATGTTAGGGTAATTCAGGGATGGAAGACAATGAAGGTTCATGAAAAGCTTAATTGGCCGAAAATGCTAGCCCAGATTGAAGACCCAACCAAGGACTACCAACCAACAAAAGACTTACCAAAGTGGCACTTTAATAATTTATTGCGCATTAGAGAGAAGAGAGCTGTTGATCCAAAAGATATTTATCATGCCATAATTATCGCAACATATAACGAAAGTCGGGACGTTCTTGAGCCTACAATTAAGTCAGTTTTATCATCTCATTATGATATGGATAAGGTTATTTTTGTTTTGGCTTACGAAGAAAGGGGTGGGGAAACGGTAGAAGAGCAAGCTAACGCTTTGGTTACTGAGTATCAAAGTGAATTTGCTCACGCCATGGCAGTAAAACATCCTGATGGATTACCTAATGAAGTCGTAGGCAAAGGGGGGAACATTACATATGCCGGGCGCGAGCTACAAAAATATCTAAAGAAGGAGGGGATTGACCCCATAAACGTCATTGTTACTACCCTAGATTCCGATAATCGTCCTCATGTTAATTATCTACCAGCACTAACTTATACCTATGCAGTCTCGCCAGAGCCACAATATATTTCATATCAACCGATACCGATCTTTACGAATAATATTTGGGATGTACCAGCCCCTATGCGAGTTGTAGCAACGGGTAACTCTTTTTGGAATATTATTCTTTCTCTTAGACCCCACGCTTTACGTAACTTTGCTTCTCATGCACAGAATATGCAAGCCCTTATAGACACCGATTTTTGGAGCGTTCGTACAATTGTTGAGGATGGTCACCAATTTTGGCGGACATATTTTCGATACGATGGTAAGCACGAGGTTTACCCAATATTTTTGCCAATTTATCAGGATGCAGTTTTGGATAAGAATTATCGACGTACCTTAAAGGCCCAGTTTATCCAGATGCGACGTTGGGCATATGGTGCATCAGATATTGCATATGTTGCCGAAAAAGCTTGGTTCACTCCAAACAACATCCCTAAAGCAGATAAACTTATGAAGTTTTTGCGATTATTAGAGGGTCATATTAGCTGGTCAACCGCGCCCCTAGTTTTAACTTTTGCGGCGTTTATACCAGCTTGGTTTAATCCAAATGATTTTGCCTCAAATCAACTTCCAGTACTAGCAAGTCGTATTCAAACAATTGCTATGGCAGGAATCTTTATAACATTCTTTCTTGGCATGCGAGCCTTACCACCACGACCAAAGAGATATAAAAAACGTCGAAACTTATGGATGATGATTCAATGGGTGTACCTACCTCTAACCAGTATTGTATATAGTTCGTTCGCCGCAATTTATTCTCAGACACGATTATTGTTTGGGCGATATTTAGACAAGTTTGATGTGACCGAAAAAGCAGTCAAAACAGACTCCGGTAAAACGGTTATTGGACATTCGTCAGGCAAGTAATCATCCGTTTGATGATCTATGAAACGCCGAATAGTGTACGGACGCTACGTTATCAAAGTTTTTTAGCGTGGCTATAGTGGTTTCTGAAATATCTTCTATTTCGATTACGGGCTGAGACCTATCGAGTATCTTGTTAGTAATGGTTCTTGTCAGTTCAGAGGCATCTTTTATAGGGTTTGAGCGATGCCTAACAGACTCATAGATACTTATCATCAAAATATTGGGGTCGAACACAGTAAATTTACCATCTGTGAGCTTCACACGAAGCGTAGATTCATAGTTTATTGATTCAATGGTAGAAATAACATTACCGCATTGCAGGCACTTCCTGCGCCTCCAGATGGTGTTAGAGCGTTTTTGAGAGCGACTGTTTGTTACCCGAGTAGTCCCTTTGCAATAGAGACATTTCATCTTAGCTCGCTCCCTACCATATTTTGTTTAATTATTTGTACATAAGTCCCAACCATAACAACATATTGTCATAACGCTTATAAAAAGTCTAGTGGAAAACTCCAAAATTTCTGTGGGCAAACAAAAAACCCTCTTGTGGGGTCTCTCAAAACTCACAAAAGGGTCTTTATTAGCTAACTTCGTTGTTACTTCGAGTCAGCCACTGCTAAACGGGGTCGCTGTATGCGATTAACAGACTTTCGACCTGTTATAAATACGAGCTCCTCGTAGAACAGCTTAAAGTCCTCTAACGGGGACTTTTGCTTATTGCTACTCAAAATAGAGTGCCTCGTTTAACCTAAATAGTTTATCAGGCTACCCACAAACTGTCAACAATTGTGGGTAAAAAATGATATAATTTGATTAATGAAACCCACCACAACAAACAGAGTATTTAAAGTAACAAATACCATAAATGGTATAAGATCTGGTGTTTTATCTACCCGCGCTGGAGATATTCTTACGCCAACTTTTATGCCAGACGGAACTCGTGGTGCAGTTAAAAGTTTAACTCCAGAAATGGTACAGTCTACAGGGGTGCAAGCCGTTCTAGCCAATACGTACCATCTTCATTTACAGCCTGGTGAGGACACCATTGAGCGCCTGGGGGGCTTGCATAGTTTTACAAATCAATCACTACCACTACTTACTGATTCTGGTGGGTTTCAGGTTTTTTCTTTGGCTCATATAAACAAGATTACAGAGGAAGGCGTAACTTTCAAAGATCCCAAAACGGGAGATACAATATTTTTGTCGCCAGAAAAGTCTATTCAAATACAGCTTAAATTAGGGGCTGATATGATGGTGGTGTTTGATGATGTTACCGCTCTTGATGATAAGGGCAGAGATAGAACTCTAGAAGCTTTTGAACGTACTCATCGGTGGTTAGAAAGAAATATTGCTGAATTCAAGAAACTTACTAAAGATATGAGTCCTCAAGAAAAGCCTTTGTTGTTCGGTGTTGTTCAGGGTGGATTAAATAAAGATTTGCGCAAGAAAAGCCTGGAGCTAATTCAAGCAAGTGAAGTTGACGGAATAGCCATAGGTGGTTTATCGGTAGGGGAGTCGCGCGAAGAGATGCATAGTATGATTTCATACCTATCAACTCTATACGACAACTCACCTAGGCCAAGATTCTTACTGGGTGTAGGCGATCCTATTGATGTTAGGTATGGTATTGAGCATGGAATTGATATGTTTGATTGTGTGTTGCCAACCAGAAATGCTCGTCATGCAACTGTTTGGGTTACGGGCGATCAGCGTATTCATTTAACAAATAAAAAATTCAATAATGATGATTCAGTCGTTGATGATGCTTGCGATTGTTACACTTGTAAACAAGGGTTTAGTAAGGGCTTTTTACGACATCAATTTAAATCTGGTGAGCCTTTAGCCGGTACCTTAGCGTCAATCCATAATATTCGTTATCTCCAGCGTATTTGTGAAGAATACCGGGTTATTAGAGGAATTAATAAACAAAACTTGTATAAATGCCCATAGTATGTTATTATAAAGTTCATGAGTAAATACCCAGATGTGCCTCTTATTACTTGGAGCGATAAAGTTGTTGGAGAGGCACAACTGAGTGTTATTAGAGAACTAGAACTGCCAGCACGAGTTGCCAGAGTATTCATGCTTAATGACGATGGTGAGATACTGTTACAAAAGCGTAGCGGAAGTGTGAATAATCCTGGGTTAATTGATTGTAGTGCGGATGGCTGGGTTGATACAACTGATTTATCAGAAGAAGGCGAAGTTGGTGACTATTTGGTTGCCGCAAGACGTGAAACACAAGAAGAGCTCGGTATTGAGGTAGGTGAAAAATTGCAGGTTATTGGCCATTATCTATTGAGGGGTGCTGTTGAAATTCCTGAGTGGACAAAGCTTTATATTGCTCCATACGATGAAAAAACAGACGGTGAGGTTAAGCCAAATGATGAAGTTCAAGAAGTTACCTGGATGTGCCCCAACGATGTTATAGAATTGAGCGAGCAACAACCGGAAGTTTTTGAACCAGGCGCTCGTTTAGCTATTCAGAAACTCAACAATTTTTTGGAAAGCCAGAATTTTAAGATCAATAATTACAATTGAATAACTAGATGTAATTCTGTAAAATTACATCTGTTAGTTAGTAGTGGGGCGGTTAGCTCATTTGGCTAGAGCGCAACATTGACGTTGTTGAGGTGACAGGTTCGAATCCTGTACCGCCCACCAATTGCGAAAATTCATCAACCAGTCGCCGGAGTTGATAGGCGACTGGTTTTAATATAACGATGAACATATATCAACTATGTCTGGAATTGCAAAACTGTCCATCAAAAGCACTACAGCTTACTGATTAAGTGTTGATGTTGCGTGCATATTTATCGCCAAACAGTTCAAAAAACAGATGCAAACCCGGTGTTATTATAACAATAATAAAGTACTAGCATTTTAATACTAGCTTATGTATACTATCTATTTGTAAGGTGGCTTTTTGCCGAGGTGTGTTATAAAAAACACACTTATTAGTACCGTTTGAATGTATTTGCGAGAACATTAAAGCGGTACTTTTTATTTCCACCTCTGTTGAATATGGTGTATTATATTGATTATGAAGGATAAAATAGACGAACTATACGCGATGAGGCACTCATTAGCGCATATTATGGCTACAGCGATAAAAGGCAAGTGGCCAGATGCCAAATTCGGTGTAGGCCCAGTTGTAGAAAATGGGTTTTACTATGATGTTGACCTGGGTAACATAAAGATCTCTGATGAAGATTTTGCGACATTAGAAAAAGAAATGCACAAAATAGTCGAAGCTAACGATACTTTCGAAAAATTCGAATTGCCGGTAGATAAAGCAATTGATTGGGCAAAGGATAACAAGCAACCTTATAAGCAAGAATTATTGAATGACTTAAAGCGTTCCGGAACCACAGTTGCAAAAGAGTTGAATAAAGATGAGCTAGGAACAATTGCCGGAGAAGATTCTGTCATAGACAGCGTCTCTTTTTACAGGAATGGTGACTTTACTGATTTATGTCGAGGGCCTCATGTAGCCAGTACTGGCAAGGTGGGCGCATTTAAATTGATGCGTGTTAGTGGTGCATATTGGCGTGGCAAAGAAGATAATCCTCAAATGCAACGTATCTATGGCGTTGCATTCAAGACAGACAAAGAACTTAGGACATACTTGAATATGCTTGAGGAAGCTAAAAAGCGCGATCATCGTAAATTGGGTCAAGAACTGGATTTGTTCTTTTTTCATGAGACTGCACCCGGAATGCCATATTGGCTACCCAAAGGGGTGATTATTTATAATGAATTGATTAATTGGTGGAGGGAAGAACATAGGGTTAGGGATTATAATGAAATAGTATCACCCTTGTTGAACCGTAAGGATTTGTATGTTACTTCCGGGCACTTTGATCATTATTGGGATGATATGTTCGTAACAAAATCGGATGGCGATGACGAATATGGGGTCAAAGCAATGAACTGCCCAAACGCCATGTTGGTATATAAACATAAGCCACGCTCATACAGGGACCTACCTTTAAGGTTAAGTGATACAGATACTTTGCATCGGAATGAACTATCAGGTAGTTTGAATGGCTTACTACGGGTTCGTGAATTCAGGCAGGACGATGCTCATATCTTTGTCGAAGAACACCAAATAAAAGCAGAATATGAGCGGATTTTTGAAATAACCGAAAGATTTTATTCTATTTTTGGCATGGATTACTCGTTTGTACTAGCGACAAGGCCCGACAAGTACATGGGAGAGAAAAAGCTTTGGGATAGCGCAGAGAATACTCTTAAAGAAATACTTAGCGAAAGTGGTAGGAAATATAGTATCGAGGAGGGTGACGGTGCATTTTATGGTCCAAAAGTCGATATTTATATGAAAGATGTACTTGGTCGTTCTTGGCAAATGGGTACAATACAACTAGATTTCCAACAGCCTATTCGTTTTGATTTGAGTTATGTAAATAATAACGGAGAAGAAAAAACCCCCATAGCCATACATAGAGTTATTTACGGATCGCTAGAGCGATTTATGGGGATTCTTATTGAGCATACAGCTGGTAGATTTCCTATTTGGCTTGCGCCTGAACAGCTTAGAATAATCACAGTTAATCAAGAAAAAGAAACAGTAGATTTTGCTGAGAGCATTGTTAATAAAGCTAAAGAATTGGGCGTTAGAGTTTATTTGGATAACGATAATGAATCTGTTGGCAAGAAAATTCGTCAGTCAGAGTTACAGAAGGTTCCACTATCTATTGTGATAGGTCAAAAAGAGATAGATTCAGGCGAAGTAACTCCTAGGGTGCGACAAGATTTGGGAGCTTCAGGTAGGTATAATAGTTCAATAAATACAAACGAGTTACTTAACTGTATTGTTGAAGATTCAATAAACAAGCACTAGAATGAATAAATTTACAAAATTGGGGATAATTTGTTTTGTGTTAATGGCTATATTGTTGTTTGTAGGCATCCCAATAATATTAATACAGATTTATGGGCTGGTCGGCAACAATACGGTAGGTGGCCAGCAAGTTGTTAGATTTTTTGAAGTTAAGGTGTTAATAATCAATACAATGCTTTGTTTAGTTGCAATTTTGCCTGTAGTTGGCGTTGTATTGTTGGTTATCGGGAACAAATCAAAACCAAAAAGTATAGACAAGAAAAATAAGCAACATAAGCAAAAGTTAGTGTAAGTAGGTAAACCCAATAGCTAATCTATTTGATATAATTAGCAGATAATGAAAGAAGTTATTGCTGTTGATATAGACGAGGTACTGTTTCCATTTGTTGATGAGTTTTCTAGGTGGCACAATCAAGAATACGGGACCAACTTGAGTAGGAATGATTTTAATAGTTATGAGTTTAACGATACTTTAGGTGTTTCGGTTCCAGAGACCGTACATCGAGTTCATCAATTTCTGTCTATGGATCATGTTCTTCGAGGTGTTGAGCCCTTGGAGTATTCTATGTCGGCCATTTCTAAGCTTAGTGGTGAGTATAGCCTTAAGGCAATAACAGCTAGACATCCCCAGTTTGAAGGGGTTACTCGTGACTATTTGTTACGTTATTTTACTAATAATATTGTAGAGATAACATTAGTAGGCACAGAGGCAACAATGAACCAGGTTAGAACTAAAGCAGAAGTTTGCCTTGAGGTTGGTGCTATTGCTCTGATTGATGATTCAACCAAACACGTATCAGAATGTGTTGAGGTTGGAATTACTGGAATATTATTTGGTGACTATCCATGGAATAGGGTTAATTCGTTGCCAGATGGCGTAATTCGGTATTCTAACTGGGGCGGAGTCTTGAGGCACTTTGATGTCTGAAGAAATAAGTTTTAGGCAAAAAGTAGAATCTCTAGTGTCTCAAATCCCAAAAGGCAGAGCTATGACATATGGTCAAATTGCCAGTCTCTGTGGCAATCCTAGATCCGCAAGAATTGTTGGTGGAATTGCTCATTTTGGCGACCCAGCACTACCGTGGCACCGAGTAGTAAACAAAAATGGTGGTTTAGCGTCTGGTTATCCAGGTGGTAAGGCTGGTCATAAGCAAGTACTTGAGCGGGATGGATATGGTGTTAACAACTATATGGTTGATATTGAAAGGATAATTTGGTGGCCAAAACATTAAGCCCTCTGGTTGTTATTGTTGGTGAAACAGCCAGTGGTAAAAGTGACTTAGCGATGTCATTAGCACAACAATTTAAGGGCGAGATTATTTCGGCTGATTCACGTGCAATCTATAGGGGCATGGATATCGGTACAGCAAAACCATCTAAGCAAGACCAAGAAAAAATAAAGCATCATTTGATTGATATCATCAATCCAGGCGAAAAATATTCAGTATTAAGATTTAAGAATGATGCCAAAGAAATAATTAATGATATTACGAACAGGGGTAAATTGCCAATTATGGTCGGGGGCTCGGGGTTGTATATTGATGCGGTAGTATTTGACTATCAATTCGATAGTAATCCAGACATACGTAGCTTAGTTAATCCACGTCACGCTCAGACGGATAACAAGGTGGACTGTATAAATGAAATTAGAGACAACACATTAATTATTGGAATTTCTAGATCCAAAGAAGAGTTGAAATCTAGGATAGCTCAACGGTTTGAAGAAATGCTTGACGGAGGTGTTATAGATGAGGTTTCTGAACTATTAAATAGGTACGGATCGGATAATGATGTTTTGTCAGGGATTGGTTACAAGACGTTTGTGAGATACATTAATGGAGAAATAGATATCGATAGGCTAAGAGAGGAATATATTAGAGGTGATATGTATCTAGCAAAGAGACAACGCACTTGGTTTAAGCGCAACAAAAGTATTCACTGGATAAAAACTCAAAGTGAGGCTGTTGAGCTTGTAACAACGCTATTACGTTAATTTGAATGCTTTTCTGATACAATTAATATATGGTTGAACAATTGTTTGGGTCTAAAACTAGAGTAAAGCTATTACAGCTATTTTTATCTAACCCGAATAGGTCATTCTATGTCAGAGAAATAACTAGAAAGATAGATGAGCAAATAAATTCAGTACGCAGAGAACTAGCAAACTTACTAAGTATAGGTATAATTTCCTCGGATAATAACAATAATCGTTTATATTACGAGGTAAACCAGAAGTATGAGCATTATCGGGCTCTTTCTAGTATTTTTGGCAAGGGTTCAGTGGTACAGTTATCAAGAGATGACGTAGTAGAGCATGGTGGCGATGATATTGCAGAATTAAAGAAGACGGGAAATATAGAAGTAGCGATTTTGACAGGTCAATTTACCAGAGACGAATCTTCTGGTATTGATATGTTGGTTGTGGGTGATGTTAGTCAGGCGAAGCTTAATAAATACATAGCTCAGCTAGAAGCCAAAGAAGGCAAGGATATCAGATACGCCGTTTTTTCGCCGAGTGAATTCGAATACAGGCAACAGATCAACGATAGATTTCTAAATAGTTTATTGGCGTCAAAGAACCAAATTTTAATAGATAAGAATAGCCGTTTTAACAAAAGAGAAAGGTAATATAATGGAATTTCAGTATTTTGGTGGCAATTGTGTTCGAATATCAACAAAAGATGCAGTTGTAATAGTAGATGATAATTTGTCAGAGCTTGGTAAAAAAAGCCAAACAAAATCAGGAGATATAGCAATCTTTACGGGTGCTCATGCAGATACACATGTTGATACGAAGATAACAATTGACCAACCAGGAGAGTTCGAGGTGTCAAAAATATCAATAATGGGTATTTCTGCTAGGGCACACATGGATGAAGAAAATCAAAAAACTGCAACCATGTTTAAGTTAGTTGCAGACGACATAAGGGTTTTGATTACAGGACATATTTACCCGGAACTGTCAGATGATCAACTCGAATCAATAGGTTTAATAGATGTGATGGTTGTTCCAGTGGGCGGGAACGGCTTTACGTTGGATGGAGTTGGCGCCCTGAAGATTATCAAGAGTATAGAACCAAAGCTAATATTGCCAGTGCATTATGCTGACGACCAAATCAAGTATCCCGTAGCTCAGCAAGAGCTAAGTGTGGTTTTACAGTCCATGGGTATGGAGGCTAAAGAGTCAGTCTCAAAACTCAAGATAAAGGGTAGTGATTTATTTGAGGGCACTCAAGTAGTTATACTTGAAAGGCAATGATAATTCTTACATACATACACTAAGCAAATTGCATACAAGTAAAGGAGTTATACGAGAATATCTTATTTGGCTTCTTGGTTCAGGTGCCTATTGGTAATAACACCTTTTTTCTTTAGAGTTCTAATTGCTTGAGTGCTTAGTTTCATTCGTACTTTTTTACCGTCAATTATTAATGTTTTGGTCTGAAGGTTGGGTTTCCATACCTTTTTTGTATGGCGTTGAGAAAAGCTAATATTGCTTCCAAATTGCTTTCCTTTACCAGTTAATTCACATTTTTGCATAACAGGGGTATATTGTACACAATGATTGTTTACAAGTCAACTGTTGTTCATGAAGAATAACTGATATACTCTATCTATAATGCTTACAGAACTTGGTTTATCCGGAATACTAATTTTCTTGCTCATGCTTATAATTTCTCTGAGTTTTCATGAAGCAATGCACGCCTTTGCTTCTCATTGGCTAGGCGATACAACAGCAAAAGATTTGGGTAGGCTAACGTTAAATCCATTAAAGCACGTAGATCCATTTACAACAATAATATTACCTTTAGTTTTATTATTGCTCGGAATGCCACCATTCTTAATCGCAAAACCAGTGCCATTCAATCCGTATAGAGTTAAGTATGGTGACTACGGGGCGGCACTTGTAGGGCTGGCTGGTCCGTTAAGTAACTTTTTGCTTGCTATTGTTGGTGTGTCTATAATACGCCTTTCGGGTGTTGCAGTAGGTACAACAATTTATCAATTTTGCAGTATGTTTATTCAGCTAAATATTGCAGTTTTTGTGTTCAATATGATTCCTTTTCCGCCACTTGATGGATCTCGTGTTCTGTATGCGTTTGCTCCAGATCCACTAAGAAAGGTAATGCAACAGATTGAATCTTTTGGTTTAATTGGTATTTTTATCTTCATGTTTGTGCTATTTCCTTTACTTGTTCCAGTCGTGAACTACTTAAACAATTTTTTCTTTCAAGTATTACTATAGAAAGGATGCTGGTATAGGGGTATAATATTGTTTGTCAGGTTATCATCCGTCTATGATTATCTAACACCATCTGATAGGGATTTTTATATCATATAAATCGTGGTTTATGTGTGCGAAGACCCACCTAGATAAATCAGATTAATCAAGGGTGATAGCTTGACTTTTGTCTTATCAGGGTGTGGCGCAGTTGGCTAGCACGCATTCATCCCATGAAGATTTATAAATGGATAACAGGGTATAGCTTAGTTGGCTAAAGCGCCGGGCTGGGGGTCCGGAGATCGGAGGTTCAAGTCCTCTTACCCTGACCATTTATAAATTTTCATAGGGACCCCTTTTACGGCTGGGGTGAGAACTGCCAGTGGCAGTTTGCAAGGAAATCTTCACCTGACAGCTATGCTGTCAAGGCAGAAGTTTCGGGGTCGCCGGAGGTGACCGTGAGGTCGCAGGTTCAAGTCCTCTTACCCTGACCAAAAATGGACTCATTTCAGAATTGCGGCGCAAATGCGCCGTTTTTTCTTTGGCGGCACGGTGTGCCGACCAAATATTCTTGGGGGAGGGAGAAACAGTGTAGGGGTCTGTATATTTATTGGTTCATCTGGTTGCATAAAGAGTCTGGTTGAGCTATACTATGCCATAAGCTTAACTACTGTAAAACTTAATTATAAAATAATGATTGATAATAAAAATAGCAACATATATGAAAAAGCAATTACTACCGATAGGTCTGCAGAATTGCTGGCTCGTAAGCATGGATATGATAGTATCGCCCAGCTTGCAGAAGAGCTCCCAGAGGGCGCAAGAGTACTTGATGTCGGTGCAGGTGCTTCACCTTTTGGCAAGGAAGTCGCAAAATTACGGCCTGATATAAGTTGGGTTAATTTCGATTTTAGCTATCAAGATCCAGATATTCTAAAAGAGGCAGAACAGGGTGCGCCAGATAATGTAGAGTGTATTTTTGGAGATGCTACTAGACTAGATGAGGTATTCGGGGCAGAGAGTTTTAATATCGTTTTTTCTTATTGGTTAATGCCACACCTATCATTGGACAATGTTGAACCTGCTGAACGAGTAGCAGAGGCTATGGTCATGGTCACAAAACCGGGTGGTCAGATATCAGTAGGTCCAATTGTTGGCAAAAATCATTTTTTGTCAATAAAATCTGGCAACTCTCTAAGAATCTATAAAGATGAGGACAAAAGCACAGAATCCTATGTAAGAGAGATTGTTGATGCAACAAAACTTTCTGGGCTATCGCGTACTTTACAAAAAAATGCCAACGAAGTTGCAACGCCGTTTTTCGGTACAACTAGATACGGAAAGCGTGAGGGAAAAGTTCCCAAAATATTTGACCCAAAAACTGGCGAATATGTTTCTGTCATTTCTGGCCAGGGTATATATACCCTGGGTCGTTTAGCAGTGGTTTTAGCCAAACACGCAACTAGAAGACAAAGAGCATAAGTTACATCAAAATAACAGAGTTATAGACTGGGCATTATATAGTTGTCAGATGATTAACATCGAGTCTCCATAACTTAAAAATTTGTAGTCGTTTGCTAGCGCTACTTCATAAGCGTGCATTAGATTATTCCATCCTGCAAAGGCTGAGGCCATCATCAGAACCGTTGATTTAGGTGCATGAAAATTGGTAATCATTGCATCTACAACCCCAAATTTGTACCCAGGGTATATAAAGATATCTGCTTCTCCAGAATAATCTTTTTCTTTCGGCGTCTCCGTTTTATACAAGTATTCTAATGTTCTAGTTACAGTTGTGCCAACAGCAAAAATTCGGTTGTTACGGGTTTTTGCTTCATTAATCGATTTAATTGTTTTAGAAGGGACTTCAAAGTACTCACTATGCATTTCATGCTGTTCTATTACCTCTGTTCTGATAGGCAAAAAGGTACCCAAACCAACATGTAACGTTATAAAAGCAACAACACCACCTTTGGATGTTATTCTTCTAATAAGGTGATTTGTTAAGTTTAGTGATGCAGTTGGTGCGGCAACGGACCCATCTGTCTTTGCAAACTCTGTTTGATATCTTTCAATATCTTGTTTGTTGGATGACCTATGCATGTATGGCGGCAGAGGAACGTTGCCATAGTTACTACAAATTGTAATAATGTCATCGTCGCAACTAATGTCTGCAATTCCATTGTCGTGAACTTGTTCTATTTTTATATAACTATCACCAAGTTGATATATTTCGCCTTCGTGTACTTTTCCTTTGTGTAGTGCTTTCCATTTGTGTACATCAATAGCATTAGAGTGCCTCTCAAGTAATACAAATTCTCTCGTCTTAGCACCACATTTTGCTATAATTCTTGCTTTAATCACCCTAGTATCATTTACGACTATAACATCTCCTGGATTGATGCATTGATCAAAGTTGCTATATTCGCTGTGCTCAATACTTCCATCATTCTTATTTAGAATAAGTAATTTACTATTACCACGTATTAATGGTGGATGGATCGCTATTTGTTTGTTAGGCAATGTATAAGTAAAATCGTTGATATGCATAGATGGTATTCTAAGGTAGAATAGATAATAATGAAAAGCCTAAAGTTTAATCATATTGAAGCGGATAATATTAAAAATGGAATTCAGACAGCTACACTAAGAATAGATGACGATAAAAGTATAACTGTCGATGACAAAATAGTTGTAATTGATAAAGTACGAGAAGATCAACCAGAGACATGGATTGATATAGGAGTAGCCAGTGTTAATAAGGTATCATTGCAAAGGATTGGCGACCTGGATCTTGAACAAGGAAATTTTGAAAAATTTGGCTCTACTTCCGAGCTATATGAACAAATGGCATTATTTTACGGTGATATCGTAAACGAGGATACTCATGTAAAGGTAATTGAATTCGACTTCACGCCAAGAAATGTGCAGATTAATGCAAAATCTAATGATGACAATGCTACAACGAAATATGTCGAAATACAGCTTTTTGGGGATGGTGGCTCTAGAGGTAATCCAGGTCCTTCAGCTAGTGGATACGTGATAATCGATATGAACAATCATGTGATTGAAACAAACGGAGAGTTTTTAAATATAACTACCAACAATCAAGCAGAATATCATTCTCTGCGATTGGGGTTGGAGAGAGCTCATCAATTAGGGGCTGAAATTGTTCATGTTTATATGGATAGTATGCTAGTTATAAACCAAATGAAAGGTATCTTTAAAGTAAAAAACAAAGATCTTCTTGGGGTTTATAGAGCTGTTAAAGAGCTTACCTATAAATTCCGTAGTGTTGATTTTACCCACGTACCTCGAGAATATAATAAATTGGCAGATGCAGAAGTAAATCGAATACTAGATGCTAATCAAAATCTGGTATAATCATCACTGCCAGGTTATCGACTAGTCGCTCTGTACTTAAGGCTATTAATGATGGAATTAGCTTGATGGTCATAAGTACAGAGAGGAAAGTCCGGGCAACATAAGGAAGGGCAGTTGCTAACAGCAACCAGAGGTAACTCTAGGGAAAGTGCCACAGAAACAAGACGGCCTCGTATCCTTTGCTGATATCGGTTATATATTGAGTAGAATACCAGTAATGGATACGAGGTAAAGTTGAAAAGAGTAGGGTAAGAGCCTACAGTTGATTATGGCGACATAACCAAAAGGTAAACCCTGTCTGTTGCAAGGTAGCGTATCATATTGTGCGTTTTGTACATTAGTATCCTGCTAGATATGCGCGTGAAACCCGCTTGATCTGCAAAGCAATTTGTAGACTAGATAGATGACTAGTAATAACAGAACCCGGCTTATAGATAGGCTGGCATACAAAATCACACTTATTAAGTGTGATTTTGTAAGTTTAACCCAACCCCTAATTGTCTGAAGATTACTTGCCGTTTTTTGATACTATCTTTGCAACTTCGCTAAAGGCCACAGGTTCATTAACGGCAAGCTCTGCCAGTATCTTGCGGTCAAGGCTGATATTAGCAGTTTTTAGGTTTGCTATGAGCTTACTATAAGTCGTACCGTTTAAGCGTGCTCCTGCATTAATTCGAGTATTCCAAAGCTGCCTAAAAGTTCGTTTTCTGTTTTTGCGGTCACGGGTGGCATTTTGCAAGGATCGTACTATCGCTTGTTTACCTCTCTTAATACTTACTCTATTGCCATGAGTCATGCCACGAGTCGATTTACGAATCTTGTTATGTTTTTGCCTGGATGCGGTTCCTCTTTTTACGCGCATAATATCTACACTCCTAAGTTTCTCTTAATTGATTTAACTGACTTGCCTGATGCTGTTTGTGGCACGGCGAAGTTACGTTTACGAGCAGCACCTTTCTTTGAAAGGTTATGTCCTTTGAATGAATGTCCATGCATAACCTTGCCACTCTTTGTTACTTTAAAACGATCTTTTGTACCGCTATGCGTCTTTAACTTTGGCATTTGTATTACTCCTTATTGTGAATATTAGTTGTTTTCCGCTGAATTGAGGCTTTTGGTCAATTATTGCTTGTTCACCAAGTGCTTCGATGATTTTTTCTGCAAGTTTGAAGCCGAGATCTTTATGCGCTAGTTCGCGCCCCCTATAGAAGATCGCAAACTTTACTTTATGTCCTTCTGAAAGAAATGTAAATACTTTCTTAAGTTTAACCTCTAAGTCGTGCTGTCCTATCTTAAGCCCCAATCTGATTTGTTTAACATCCAATGCTTTGGCGTTGCGCTTATTTTTTTGTAATTGTTTGGTCTTTTGGTAGTTGTATTTACCCCAATCAATTATCTTCGCTACGGGAGGGTTTGCATTTGGAGACAACTCAACTAGGTCAAGTCCTTCATTTCTTGCAACGTTCAGAGCCTCAACTCGACTCATGATACCCAGCTGTCTTCCGTCCTCGGTTATGACTCGAAGCTGTGGTGCCCGAATCGACTCGTTCAGGCGGGTTTCTTTGCTAATACTCAACTCCTTTTAATAAATTAATACTCTGGAGAATTTTAACAGATATTAAAACAGGGGTCAAGCTTTTGCTTAGAGTTGATGGGATAACTTTGGTCTGAATTGTAATGATTCGGCAATATGCATTGGTTCAATGCTCTTTGATTGATCTAGGTCGGCAATGGTCCTCGCTACCTTTATTGTTCTCATGTAACTTCTCGGTGAAATATGAAGCTTTTTTGAAGCACTATCGAGAAGAGATTTGGCGCTTGGCGACAGACAAGCAGTATCTTTGATATCCTGATTATTCATTTCGCTATTTGTCTTGGTTTTCGCAAAGCGTACTTTTTGAATTAGTCTTGCGTCGGCAACTCTTTTAGCAATTACTGCACTCGATTCTTCTGTGCTTTTGCCAGCGAGTAAACTTTTGTGCTCTATATTGTCTACATTTGAAAATATGTCTATTCTGTCCAGTATTGGTCCAGACATTTTTTGTTGGTATTTAGCTATCTGTTGAGGGCTACAATGGCATTCCTGGTGTGTATTATAGTACCCACATGGGCAAGGGTTGGAGGTCGCAACCAAAATAAAGTTTGCTGGGTAAGTAGCAGTTCCTTTGGTGCGAGTTACGGTAATCATATTATCCTCAAGAGGTTGGCGGAGCGCCTCTAGTGATGATCGCTTGAATTCAGGCAACTCATCAAAGAACAGAACTCCTTTATGGCTAAGACTAATCTCTCCTGGCATTGGATAGTTTCCTCCGCCAATTATTGCTGTATTACTTGCAGTGTGGTGAGGGGATCTAAATGGTCTGCTTGTAACTATGTCGTCAAAGTCGTGGCTTATTAGGCTGTGCAGATGAGTTACTTCAAGTGACTCATCTATAGTTAGATTCGGAAGAATGCTAATCATAGCTTTCGCAAGCATACTTTTGCCAGTTCCGGGAGGCCCATTTAGTAGTATGTTGTGACCTCCAGCCGCAGAAATTTCTAAACCTCTTTTCGCAACTTTTTGTCCAGCAATATATTCAAAAGTATAAGAATAAGAATCATTTTGTTTTGGGTGTGTTTGTGAGAGGCTAGGCATACCCTTGTGTTTTTGTATCAATTTATGACCAGATAAATGGAGGTAAAGTTCCTTAATAGAAGAGATAGGGTAGATATTGATTCCTTCCAGCAACTCGGCCTGTCTTAGGTTTTCTCTGGGGATATAATAATCTAAAATATTTTTAGATTTTTTAGCAATTAAGATTTTTCCAATAATACCTCTAATTGGTCTAACCGAACCATCAAGACCAATTTCGCCCATAAATACAGAGGGGTTTTGTGGTGCATTAACTAGCTTGCTTGCAGTCATTATTGAAGCAACAATTGCTAAATCTAGGCTAGTTTCTACTTTCGGAGTATCAGCAGGTGCTATATTGATCGTGATTCGTTTTCTGGGTAGGTGGATTGAATTGTTGGCGAATGCACTGCGTATGCGTTCTTTTGATTCGTCTATGGGCCTACCTACGTGCCCAACAATAACTATGTTTGGAAGTCCGTTCGAAAGCTGGCACTCGATATCTAAAAGTATTCCATCATACCCAAGATCTAAAACACTGTGGATGACATTTTTCATAATAATATTCTGATTGTACATACTGAGTTTGAGTTAAACAAAAGCAACAACCCATCAAAAACTTTTTGATGGGTTGTTAGTTATTGGAAGGTTGTGTTTGTTAAGGTTTTGAGTGTTTATTATTCTTATTGGAACAACGGCTTGCGAGAAGCCGTTGTTGTTGAGTCGTTTTTGTTTTTGAGCACTTTTTTTATTCAAGTGCTAAATACATCTTATAAATTACTAAAATACATGTCAACAAGAATATGCTTTAAATTGAACAAAGCTGTGTATAACTTTTTTTTGAGTATACAGATCATTACTAAAAAACCTGTTGTTTGTTGCAATATGGGCAGTTTAAATGTTTATTAATGATAAATTTTTGGACGAATTTGTGAGATTGTATAGTTACTTCAACAAAATTCTTATGTGGCGATTTAATGCTGGGGGTTAACTCATGGAGAGCGATATGTAATTTGCGTATAGTATGTTTTTTATGACTAACGAGCTACTAGCCTTATAGTACTAGATTCAGTAATCTATGGAGTATTATAAAAATCATACAAGGCTCTTGAATAAGTATCACATCAATTAGATAAAAGCATATAAGTCTGTGAAAATTGAGTAAATTACGGTAAACATAAAGACCTCATAGTCAACGTGAATCCCGCATTCCTTGTGTGTTTTCAAATCTGTGCCTATAAGATTCTCATGATATAAGTTTATGTTTAGTTATTGCAACAATCTATATATTCTGCATAAAGTTAATCGGGGTATTATATATACTGGACTAGTAGTTTTGTTGTTCATGTTTTAAGTAATGTTATTAGTTTGTTGTTTTAGTGAGGTAATCAATTATGAAGTCTAATAAGTGATTTTAGCCAAGTAGTGTTACTCTGGCTTAATTCTTTGCAGAGTAATTTTTTTAGTGAAACTTGAGACATGCTTAGAATTATATATATTCATCTTTTTTTGAGATAGAATGTTGTGGTTTCGAATATGACTCTACGTTAAGTACTTTAGTGAACACTGTGTAACAAGAACATTACCAAGTACGTTATTGCTTATTGAAACAATGGTTATGTCTATATAGGCTTTGAGATATGTTTTGCTGAAGTATTGAGCTTAACTCTGAATACATGATCATGAAAAGCTATTAGATCTATGAATATTTTCTTATGAACAAAATATTTGATTAAAAAATAGAGAATATTTATAGCAAACGTAATTATATTCACAACATATATATAACAACAAATATGAATATCAAATCAATATTCTAAGATAAAAAAATCATATTTACAACGAAAAGTATTGACTATTACTACAAAATGGTGTAGCATTAAAGACAGTGGAGTAAAAACAAAACATGTGTGTCGGCGCTCACTGTTTGTTTATCACAAACATGAGCGGTCAGTCATAGCTAAGGACGGCAAGCGCTAAATAAGTCATAAAAATAGAGCGGATTTGTCGTCCAGCTTTTTAGTTGTTTACGTTTTTACTTGTATAATTGTTATGTGAATAAATCTCGAAAAAAACTTACTGTAGTTGTATTGCTATATTCCTTAATCGTGGTTCTCTTACTGTTTACAAATCCCGAAAGGTTGCCATTAATTGTCGTATTAGCACCGTTTTTACTGATTTTTATGGCGTTTTTTTTGACTATTGATATGTTCTTGGAAGCATTTTTTACCTTGTCTAAGTCAAAGAAGCGAATAATATCTTTAACCACAAGCGTTATGCCTGTTGTTTTACTATTAATTCAATCTATCACACAATTAACAATTCGAGACATCATCTTGTGTGTGTTAATTACGATAATAATTCTTTGGTACACATCTAAAACGTCATCAGATAAATAGAGGATGTCTGGCTTTTGTATATTTTATCTAGAGTAAACAATAAGTTATTGGTATAATTGTTTTAATGAATCAGGATGGAACACAAACCCCAAATAACCTAGAGCTTCCAGACGTAAAACCAGAATCCAGTAATTCTGGTGGTGTTGTTAATAATGAAGATAGAAAAGCCCCTACGACAGCTATGCCGGCAATTACAACACAAGCTACAGATAGTGATGACAAATCAATAACCCTGAATGATCGCTCAAATACAGCAAGTCTGGAAAATCAGACTGGCGTGGCTTCAAGTTCTTCAGTAAGTTCGACAACTAATTCTCCAATGATAGCTGACGATGTTGATCTTATTGAAAAGGAGTGGGTAGAAAAGGCTAAGGAGATTGTCAACAAGACCAAAGATAATCCATACCTTCAGAATAAAGCAATAAGTGAAATAAAGACTGATTATATCAAGAAGAGATATAATAAAGATTTATCAAAGAGTGAATAATGAGTGGTTTTTTGTTTATTATAGCGGTATTGGTTGCCATTGTCGTTATTGTGGTTCCTATTGTCTTTGTTCATTCGCGAAATTTATTGCGTGAACAAAAGAATTATGAGCGTGGACTCAAAATGGTCCCGTTACTAATCCATCTTCCTCCATCCAGCGACGACAAAGATTCGGGTGGGCGTGATGATCGAGAAGTTATTGATGAGAATATATCAAAAGCTCAGATTATGTACGGAATTATTGCAAGTACCATGAAAAAGGGGTTGAAATCAAAATTCTATGGACAGAGACACTTTGCTTTCGAAATTATTGGGGTTAAGGGTTTCGTTAATTTTTATGCCGCTGTTCCGGTTGCTTTAGTTGATGTAGTTAAGCAGGCTGTAATTAGCTCGTATCCTACAGCGCGATTAGAAGAGGTGGAGGAACATAATATATTTAGCCCGGTTGGAAAAATTGCTGCTACAACTGGAGGTGAATTAACGCTTAAAGAGTCATTTGCTTATCCGATAGCAACCTATCAAGATATAAAAAGAGACCCCATTCAGTCATTACTAAATGCTTTAGCTGAATTGGATAATGAAGATGGCGTAGGAATACAGATATTAATGAGGCCAGCAAACCCAAATTGGCGTAAACAAGCATCTGAAATTGCCAGCTCAAAAAGAAAGGGTAAGGGAGGCAACAAGCCAAAAGAAGAAGCTTTTTGGTGGATTAAGCAAATATTTGTTGCCTTATGGAAGCCACCAGAAGATAAAGGTAATAAAGATAGTGGATCTGACAAACCTGATCTATCAAACATGGAGCAGTCTGTACTTGATGCCATTGATGATAAGACTAGGCATCCTGGATATGAAACTCTTATTCGTATCGTAGCATCATCTAATGTCTCGCAGAAGTCACAGACAATCTTGAATCATGTCGTAGCATCATTCTCATTGTATGATGCACCAGGCAGGAATGGATTTAAATTTACGCAAGCAAAAGATATTGATAGTTTTGTAACATCGTACATACTCAGATTTTTTCCTCCATCAATGACTAAGAATATTTTAAACTCAGTAGAGCTTGCTGGTATCTTTCACTTCCCAGATCAAAAAAACATCCCAACTTCACAGCTAGAGAGACAAGCATCGAAGCAGGTTGATGCGCCAAGGAATATGCCTGATGATGGCTTATTGCTAGGATACAACTTGTTTAGGGGCGCCAAAAAGCCGATTAGGTTAAGTTTGAGTGACCGACAAAGACATATGTATGTTGTTGGACAAACAGGTACTGGTAAATCAACATTTCTCGAAAATCTAGCATTACAAGACATGTTAAATGGTGATGGCTTTGCTTTTGTTGATCCTCATGGCGATACAGCAGAGAAGTTACTGTCAATGGTTCCAAAGGAGAGGACCGAAGACATTATGTATTTTTGTCCATCAGATATGGAGTACCCTATGGGCCTAAATCTATTTGAATTCTATACTCCTGAACAGAAGGATTTCCTAGTTCAAGAGACATTGAATATGCTATATAAGTTGTATGACCCACAACGACAAGGTATTGTTGGGCCACGCTTTGAGAGGATATATACCAATGCGGCGCTACTACTTATGTCTGACCCTAAAGGTGGTACTTTTGTAGATATTCCTAAATTGTTAATTGACCCTCCATTCATGAAGGAGAAACTTCAGTATGTTGAAGATCAAAATGTTATCGATTTTTGGACCAAAGAATGGCCTAATTCACAGAGATCAAATGATTCAGGCGAAGTCATTGCTTGGGTTGTCAGCAAGTTCGGAGCGTTCTTAAGTAATGAAATGATGCGAAATATCATTGGTCAGACTAAAAGCTCGTTTGATTTACGGGATATTATGGACAACAAAAAGATTCTATTAGTTAATCTCAGTAAAGGAAAGACAGGTGAATTAAACTCTAGGTTGTTAGGTATGATTTTTGTTATGAAATTTCAGGCAGCAGCTATGAGTAGAGCTAATATTCTTGAAGATCAACGACAAGATTTTTGTTTGTATGTAGATGAGTTTCAGAACTTCTCAACAGACTCATTTGCTACAATTATGTCAGAGGCGCGAAAGTATCACCTTAATTTGGTTGTTGCCAACCAGTTTACAACCCAATTAACAGATGAGATTCGAGAAGCAGTTTTTGGTAATATTGGTACAATTGTTTCGTTTAGGATTGGTCAGAATGACGTAGATACGCTGTCTAGATACTTTCAGCCATTATTTGATGGTGATGATTTGCTACGTGTCCCAAATTTCAATACCATTGTTAGAACATTGATCAGCGGAGTACCTACACAACCGTTTAGTATGGCTACACTGCCAACACTAGGAAAACCTAATGAAAAGCTATCAAGCGCCTTAAAACAGTTGTCAGCGGCTAAATACGGGCGTCCAAAAGCAAAAGTAGAAGAGGAGATCTTTGCACGATTATCCACCAAGGAACCTCCCAAAACAGCGTTCGGATCGTCATCTAGCATACCTAGATCAAGGCCAGCATCTGGGGTAGGTGGTCAATTTGGTTCGAATAATCAGATGGCATCACCTCAGCAAGCTACAGCTCCTAAAGCAGTACAACCGAAGTCATTCCTTGATGAATGGTTGGCCAAGAAGAAGGTCGCACCTCAACCTCAACCTCAACCTCAACCTCAACCTCAACCTCAACCTCAACCTCAACCTCAACCTCAACCTCAACCTCAACCTCAACCTCAACCTCAACCTCAACCTCAACCTCAACCTCAACCTCAACCTCAACCTCAACCTCAACCTCAACCTCAACCTCAACCTCAACAGGATTCATTATTATCCAAACCACCAACTAGTGCAGGTCAGGTATTTACACCTATTCAACCAAGAAAGGATGAAGTAGGTATCGAGGATAAATCTAGGTTGACAACAAATCCAGGTATTTCAAATACTCAGGGCGAAGAGGACGCTAAAGATGTCGACAAGGGAACAGGAGAGATCGACTTAAGTAAACTGGGAAATGACGAGATAACTATCGATAATGATGGCAATATCTCAAACAAGCAGGGTTAATTATTCTTTTTGATAGTCAGCAATCTGTAGACCAATTCTATCAATAAACCCATCATGTATCCGCAGATGAAAATCAGCACAAAAAGTATATAGTTGTAGGTGAATCCACTTCGTTTACTGATAATGAAGACAACTAAACTACCAATAAATGCTCCAACTCCTCCAAATAATATGCCACTAGGTCTTGCTACAGTTTTTGAGCCGATATCACTAGCTTTTTCGATAGCTGGACGATGAATAATTTTACTGAAAGCCCTGTCAGTGGTGCTTAGTTGTTTTTGAGTTTTTCTAAGAACTTTTTTATAGGCATCATGCTTAATATGTTTAGTTATTGTTACTGAGTGTGGTTGTTTTGTTTCCTTTTCTGCTAACTGGTAATCTTCACTTTTTAGGGCCGTTCTATCGATACTGTCTTTTATGGCGTCAATAGAATCTTGAGATATTTCATGAGCGTTCTTTGCTTTCTCGTGCAAATCTTTTAGGTGTTTTTTTTCATGGTCACTGCTATGAGCCTCGTGAGACTTAATATGTTCTTGTGATTGGTTATGTAATTTTTCACTCATAGTATACTACTGGCCTCCTGAAGAGTATTCTTGTTTTACTAATTCTAATTCTTTAGCCATAAGTCGTGTTCGGGTAAAGAAGTAACCTACGAAAGTAGTCAATATCCCGCCAATAATTAGTGCCTCGCCCGGTCCAGTATTAGGTAGTGTCTGGGTAATGACTTTTTCGGTTTGTTTTGGTACACCACCCGGGAGTTTGATCTGTATGGTGTTTCCGTAGACGTTTGTAAGCAATAAGTCAAATGATCCTGGATTTCCTGACGGTGTAGGGGTTTGTGGTACAGGGTTTTTTATTTTCACCCTAAAAGTCTTAGTAACTGATTGGTCCGGCTTAATAGATATAGGCTTATTCCATGCTAAGGTTTGAGTGTCTTGATCAAAAACAGCGCCGTCAAGCGAGTTGAAGTCTAGATCTGCATATTCCAACACATCAGCCAATTCTTCTTGCTTAAGAATAGTGTCTTTTGACTCGCCATCACCATAATTTTTAGTCGTTAGTGAGTATTCGATAATATCACCAGCAGATGCGGTTGTGCCGTTTGCATCATCAATGTTCTTTGTTACGTTTTTAGCTTTCTTTTCAATTGCTAGTATTGGTTTTTTATCCTCTGTTTTAACAGGTGGAGGAGTTTTGCAATCGCCATTGGGTTGAGCTATCGTATTTGGTGGGCAATCAACAATAATTTTATTACATACTGTTGATTCGTTTGTTTTTCTTACTTGTTTGGTTGGAATATCTACATCTTCTAGCCAGGCCGTATTACATACACTTTTACCCGATGGTGTACCTTCTCTTACTTTGGCGGTGATTGTTATGAATCCAGGTGTACCAAATACATCGGTATTTCCGAAAGTATAGAATGGAGGTGTATTATTTGACCATTTAAGGCTTTGGCCGTTATTGGTAAATATCCACCCATTATATTGTGAGCTAACATACTCAAGCTCAGGATCTAATCTATCATTTACTGAGAAGAATGCCGCTGTGCCTCCAGTGTTAGAGAAGGCAATTGTGTACTTAATTGTATCGCCAGGCTTTACGCTGCCGGTAGGTTCATTCACTTTAGCAACTTTTAATACAGCTGGAGGTTCAGGTTTAGGTGCGGGTGGTTTATAGCCATTTTGTATAACGATATTTCCACAATCATACATAACCATGAATGGCATACCATCTGGGGTTTTCGTTACGAGCATCTTATATGATGTATTGCCCCAACTCGATAGTGGTCTCAAGTAAAATGTTCCGGCTCCTTGTATGTTGACTGGGTATTCTCCGGGTTTTTGATAAGGGTTACGACCCATTGAATAAAGCTGATTATTATAGGCGCGAGAATTTATAGTTTGAACCCCAGAGTTCGCCAGAGTAGTGCAATTTATTCCGTAGTGTTCAACGATTGTTCGAAATCCTTGAGTGTTATTGTTACACCTTTGTACTGCCTCAGATTTTGATTTAAATCCACACCGTATAATGTCATTACTACTACACTGATTACTGGCTTCTGCGGGGGATATGACAGCAAAAACCTGAACTACTAGCGTCAACGCGACAAATACAAATCCAATCCTACGTATACTGGACTCTCTATTTAATCTTTTTGCATAAAAGGATACTTCTGTGATTAAGCTTGGATTAAATGGCAAGTTTGAAAGGAGTTTTTTGAACATTTTATTTTGTATTTATTTAATAACCAGACTTATTTAAACACATAAGCACTAATGCTTACAAGGTTATTATTTGTCTAACACCACATTTTCAGATACAATATAGAGTATCAAAAAGATGAGGGATGATTTATAGATGTATATTTTAATGCAAAGGGTTGTTCAGGGTGAGTAAACAAAAACAATATGATTCAGAAGCTATTCAGGTATTAGAGGGGCTTGAGCCGGTTCGTAAGCGCCCAGGAATGTATATTGGGGGGACAGGTAAGGATGGGCTGCATCATCTAATAAAAGAGATTGCCGACAATTGTGTCGACGAAGCGATTGCTGGTTTTGCCACAGAGGTATTCATTACCTTGCACGAAGATGGCGGTGTAAGCGTTCGTGATAATGGACGCGGAATACCAGTAGATAAGATGGAAAAAACAGGGAAGAGCGCTCTTGAAACTGTCTTGACTGTCCTTCATGCAGGTGGAAAGTTTGGTGGCGGTGGCTATAAAGTGTCAAGTGGCCTTCATGGTGTAGGTAGTAGTGTGGTTAACGCCCTTTCTACTAGACTAAAAGCCGAGGTATACAAAGATGGGTATGTATATACCCAGGAATATGAAAAAGGTGTTCCGTTATACGATATTAAGAAAGGCTCTAAGATTGATAGTACCGGCACAACTATTACGTTCTATCCAGATCCAACTATTTTTAAAGAAACTGTCGAAATCGATTATGAATGGGTGGTCGATTATCTTAGGCATCAATCTTATTTAACGAAGGGTCTAAAGACATCAGTATATGATCAACGTACTGGCGAACGGTTTGCATTTTATTTCGAGGGTGGAATACAGTCTTATGTTAAGCATTTGAATTTTGGCAAAGATGTTGTTGATGAAGACGTTTTTTATGTGGAGAAGGATGTTGAGGATTGTCAGGTTGAAATTGCCATGCAGTATACAGATGCATATAGTGAATCCATTAAACCATTTGCTAATAATGTTCTTACACCAGATGGTGGAACACACTTAACGGGCTTTAGGTCGGCATTAACTAGAGTTATAAATGATTACGCTCGAAAGAACAGTTTATTGAAAGAAAAAGAAGAGAACCTTAGTGGCGAAGACTGTCGTGAAGGGTTAACGGCAGTTATCTTGGTTAAACTTCCAGATCCACAATTTGAAGGTCAAACTAAGAATAAGTTAGGCAACCCTGAGATACGAGGATATGTTGAGCAGGTGATGACAGAATACCTATCTTATTATCTTGAAGAGCATCCAGCTATCGCTAAAAAAGTTGTAAATAAAGCAATATTATCTGCCAGAGCAAGAGCAGCAGCCCGGGCTGCACGAGAGAACGTTATTAGAAAAGGTGCACTTGACAGTACTTCGTTACCGGGTAAGTTAGCAGATTGTTCCAGCAAGGACCCAAGCAATTCAGAGCTATATATAGTTGAGGGTGACTCTGCTGGTGGTTCTGCAAAATCTGGTCGAGATAGCAAAACTCAAGCAATCCTGCCTTTAAGAGGTAAGGTTTTAAATGTTGAACGAGCCAGGTTAGATAAAATGTTTGCTAATAATGAAATCAAGAGCCTTATCACAGCAATTGGGGTAGGTATTGGTGAACAATTAGATATCGAAAGGTTACGATATCATCGAATTATTATTATGACCGATGCCGATGTTGACGGTAGTCATATCAGTACATTGTTGATGACATTTTTCTTTAGATTTATGAAACCAGTTATTGATGGCGGTCATTTGTATCTTGCGAAACCGCCGTTATTTTTGGTTAAGTCTGGAAAAAAGAAGAACTACGCTTACTCTGATTCGGAGCGCGATGATTTATTGAATATGTTGATTGAAGCCAAGAAAGCCAAAGGTACAGAAGTAAGACTTGGAGAGGATATTTCTAAACAAGCTGGTGCTGAGGTAAGTAGATATAAAGGTTTGGGTGAAATGGATGCTGATCAGCTTTGGGATACTACTATGAATCCAGAGAACCGAGTTTTAATTCAAGTAAAAGTTGAAGATGCTGAGAAAGCAGACGCTATATTCAGTAAATTAATGGGAACAGAGGTAGAATTGCGCAAGAACTTTATTCAAACACGCGCTAAATTTGCAAATACAGAGGAATTGGATATATAAATTATGAATAAAGATATAGATAATCAAGAAGAAATAGCTGTTGTGCAAGAACAGAATCATTCACGTATGATAGAAAATCGTACTGTTGAGAATGTAATGGAAGACAGTTACTTAAGGTACTCAATGAGCGTGATCATTGCCAGGGCATTACCTGATGTTAGAGATGGCTTGAAACCGGTACATAGGCGTATTCTTTACGTAATGGACAGAATGGGTATTCGTTCGGGTGGCAAGACCGTAAAGAGCGCTCAAATTGTCGGTGAAGTTATGGGTAAGTATCACCCACATGGCGACGGTGCGATTTATGATTCTATGGTACGTATGGCTCAAGATTGGTCAATGCGATATGAATTAGTACAAGGTCAGGGTAACTTTGGCTCTATGGATGGTGATCCGCCAGCCGCTCATAGATATACAGAGGCTAAGATGGCTAAGTCTGCAGAAGCTTTGCTTGATGATATTGAAAAGGAAACCGTTGATTTTCGGGATAACTACGATGGAACAAGAAAAGAGCCTACAGTTTTGCCGGCAAAGTTACCAAACCTATTACTTAATGGTCAGATGGGTATTGCAGTTGGTATGGCAACAAATATTCCACCCCATAATCTTGGCGAATTAGTTGATGCAACTACGCACTTGATTGATCACCCAGAATCCACAACAGATGATCTGTTGGAATTATGTCAAGGGTCCAGACTTTCCCAGGTGGTATAGTTTTGGAAAAGAATCCATCAGGTCAGCATATTCTTCTGGAAGAGGTGGAATTGTTATACGTGCTGCTCGCTGATATTGTCGAAAATAAGAAGGGTAGGCATTCTATCGTCATTTCTGAAATACCATACGCCTTCAAATAAGGCAAGTTTAATAGAAAAGATTGCTGATCTGGTTAAAGAGAAGAAGATAGTTGGTATTGCTGATCTTCGTGATGAAAGCGCTAGAGGAACGGTCAGAATTTCGTTATCGATCTCAAGAAAGATGCTTATCCTAAGAAGATCTTGAATCAGCTTTATAAGCTTACACCTTTGCAGAGTAGTTTTCATTATAATATGTTGGCCCTGATTGATGGAATACAGCCAAGAGTTTTGGGATTGCAAGATATATTGAGTGAATATATCAAACATCGTCAATCAGTTGTTCGTAGAAGAACCGAGATTGAACTAAAGAAGGCTAAAGAACGCGCCCACATATTAGAAGGACTTAAAATCGCACTTGATAATATAGACGAAGTCATAGCTATTATTCGTGCTAGTCAAACTACCGATGAAGCCCAAATAAATCTAATGGCAAAATTTAATCTTAGCGAGATTCAAGCTAAGGCGATATTAGCTATGCAACTTCGAACATTAGCAGGTTTGGAAAGAAAGAAAATCGAAGATGAGTTAGCGGAACTATTGAAATTAATTGCTGAACTTGAGGCTATTTTGGCAGATGAAAAGAGAATCCTGAAGATTATTAAGGACGAACTTAAAGAAATCAAAAAACAATTTGGTGATGTAAGACGAACAAAAATTGTACCCCAAGAATTAGGAAAAATGAGTGACGAAGATCTTGTTCCTGATGAACAAGTTGTAGTAACCCTAACATCAGCGAACTATATCAAACGAAGCCAAGTAGGTGAATACAAGAGGCAAGGGCGTGGCGGTAAAGGTCGGCGCGGCATGACAACACGAGAAGAAGATGTGATTGAACACGTTGTTAATGCCTCAACACACGATTACTTACTATTCTTCACAAATAAGGGTAGAGTGTTTAGAATAAAAACATATGAAGTTCCTTCTGCTAGCCTTACTGCTAAAGGCGTAGCAATTGTAAATCTGTTACAACTTCAGCCCGAAGAAAAAGTTAGCTCAGTAATAAATATTTCGAAAACAAATAATGTTGGTAATTTATTTATGTGTACAATCAAGGGTGTTGTTAAGAAGACTCCTTTCGAGCAATACAAGAATGTCAGAAGTACCGGACTTATTGCTATCAATCTGGATGACGGAGATGAACTTAAGTGGGTTAAGATGACCAACGGTAGCAACGAAGTTTTAATATCTACTTCTAAAGGGCAGGCTATTAGATTTGACGAAAAAGATGTTCGTCCAATGGGAAGAACAGCCAGGGGAGTCAGAGGAATTAGATTAAGAACTAATGATCAGGTTATTGGCATGGATATTGTTGAAGAGGGAAGTAGTATTTTTGTTATCAGCGAACAGGGTTATGGAAAGCGTACTAAAGTTGATCAGTTTACTGCACACGCAAGAGGTGGCGTTGGGATTCGCTCGGCGGTAGTAAATACCAAGACCGGTGATCTAATGGGGGTTAAGTCTCTAACAAATGGAGAGAAAGAGGTGATTATCATATCGATTCAAGGACAGACCATACGCTTGGGCCTAAAGGATATTCCTCAACTTGGTCGCGCTACACAGGGCGTGCGCATTATGCGCTTAAATGACGGTGACACTGTCGCCTCGCTAGCTTTGGTTGATAAGCCTGAAGATGATAAGCAGTCCGAATAAGATTAATCAAAGAAATAGATCTTGCATAAATAATAACGTAGATTAAATCACATCAAAATATGTATATATTATCTTGACATAGATTCATTTAACGGATAAGATTATACGAGCTTTTGAGGATTCTTGTATTATAGTGTCTTTAAAAAACGAACTTTAAAAGTTGAGTAGTGCAATTTTTGTCCCCTTATGGGGACACGATATAATTCATAGATTTTTAATCTCGTGGATTGTATTATCAACGTCAGTTCATTTTGACTGAATGTTTTACTTTAATAAAACAGTATCAGGTCAATTCTCATATTAATTTATGAATTTTTTTGGAGAGTTTGATCCTGGCTCAGGATGAACCTCATGTCGAAGGCATGGTAATCGTAGTACGGCGTCGCCGTCAGCGTTTATTTTAGGTTCATTTTAAGTCAGTGATTTGCTTCAAATTTTTTTGGAGAGTTTGATCCTGGCTCAGGATGAACGCTGGCGGCGTGCCTAATACATGCAAGTCGAGCGGTAAGGCTCTCACTCTGTATTTAAATAGTTGAATATAGTGTGAGAGTACACGAGCGGCGGACGGCTGAGTAACGCGTAGGAATGTACCCCAAAGTGAGGGATAACTGCCTGAAAAGGTAGCTAATACCGCATGT
The DNA here is from genome assembly GCA_023898625.1 of Candidatus Nomurabacteria bacterium. Taxonomy (NCBI): domain Bacteria; phylum Candidatus Nomuraibacteriota; species Candidatus Nomurabacteria bacterium. Next base: position 183,892 of record CP060231.1, on the reverse strand, counting down.
GATCTTCGGATTAAAGCTTTATGCGCTTTGGGAGCGGCCTGCGTAAGATTAGCTTGTTGGTGAGGTAATGGCTCACCAAGGCGATGATCTTTAGCTGGTCTGAGAGGATGATCAGCCAGACTGGGACTGAGACACGGCCCAGACTCCTACGGGAGGCAGCAGTAGGGAATTTTCCACAATGGACGAAAGTCTGATGGAGCAACGCCGCGTGCAGGATGAAGGCCTTCGGGTTGTAAACTGCTTTTATCTGTGAAGATTATGACGGTAGCAGATGAATAAGGATCGGCTAACTCCGTGCCAGCAGCCGCGGTCATACGGAGGATCCAAGCGTTATCCGGAATTACTGGGCGTAAAGAGTTGCGTAGGCGGCATAGCAAGCAGGATGTGAAATCGTGTGGCTCAACCACATACCCATGTCCTGAACTGCTAAGCTAGAGAGTGGAAGAGGTCGCTAGAATTCCTGGTGTAGGGGTGAAATCCGTAGATATCAGGAGGAATACCGATGGCGTAGGCAGGCGACTGGTCCATTTCTGACGCTCAGGCACGAAAGCGTGGGTAGCGATCGGGATTAGATACCCCGGTAGTCCACGCCGTAAACGATGGATGCTAGCTGTACGGAGTATCGACCCTCTGTGTAGCGAAGCTAACGCGTTAAGCATCCCGCCTGTGGAGTACGGCCGCAAGGCTAAAACATAAAGGAATTGACGGGGACCCGCACAAGCGGTGGAGCGTGTTGTTTAATTCGATGATAAGCGAAGAACCTTACCAGGGCTTGACATCCTGCTAAGGTCTCCGAAAGGAGACTGTGCCTTCGGGCCGCAGTGACAGGTGATGCATGGCCGTCGTCAGCTCGTGTCGTGAGATGTTTGGTTAAGTCCATCAACGAGCGCAACCCTTATAGTTAGTTGGATTTTTCTAGCTAGACTGCCCCGGTAACGGGGAGGAAGGAGGGGATGATGTCAGGTCAGTATTTCCCTTACGTCCTGGGCTACAAACACGCTACAATGGCCGGTACAAAGGGCAGCCAACCCGCGAGGGGGAGCAAATCCCATCAAAGCCGGTCTCAGTTCGGATAGCAGGCTGAAACTCGCCTGCTTGAAGTCGGAATCGCTAGTAACGGTAGGTCAGCACACTACCGTGAATACGTTCCCGGGTCTTGTACACACCGCCCGTCAAGCCACGAAAGTCGTCAATACCTGACGTGCTAGCTAGCCTAGCCCTAAGGTAGGGGTGATGATTGGGGTTAAGTCGTAACAAGGTATCCCTACCGGAAGGTGGGGATGGATTACCTCCTTTCTAGGGAGTTTCTAGCATCCGTTTTGTTCCTTTTAAAAGGGGAAAGAGCAACCCGACAAAATGTGAACCATTTTGCCGGCGTGATGAGAAAAACCGTAGGTTTGTTTCATTAGCGAAGCGTGATAGCTAGGTCGATATCGATACATTGTGATCAGTACTGACAATGTATTTTCCTGCAAGCAGGACGATCCGCAGTGCTAACCAGATCTTGCGTTGATAATTGCACTACCCAGTTTTTAAATAACTAAAAAGAGCCCATTTGCGAGAGGGCTCTTTTTTAAAATCAAGTATTCTTAAAGTTAAAGGTATTCAGACAGATTATTATGAGGATTTGGTAGATTTTATAACGTTGTACAAATTCAATATGTAGAATAACTAAAAAAACACAAGCCTTTCTGAATAAGTCTTTTTTGTATCTTTTAGATCCTTTTTCGCCGAATTCCTTTTAGTTATAGATGGTTTTCTGAGGTTGATTATTTTGTAGATGGCTCTCATGATTATGTTTGTGAATTATAACAGGGTTGAAATGTGTTATAATTGGGATGTGAGTTTTCTAAATAAAGTAGCGTTAGTAACAGGTTCAACACAAGGCATCGGCTTAGCGATAGCACACAGACTTTTTAATGACGGTGCTACCGTAATTCTGAATTCGCCAAGTGAATCAGATAAATCGGTTTTGGAGCAATTTAATGACTTAGCAAGAGTCCGCTTCGTTGCTGCCGACATCTCCAATAAAGCTGAGCTGGAACGAGTGAGGCAACATATAAAAGATGAGTTTGGTCATCTTGATTTGCTTGTAGCAAATGCGGGGGTACTACCACTCCCCGCTGGAATTGACGACATTACAGACGAAAATATAAGTCGCACTATAGATGTAAATCTGAAAGGTACTTTCAGCACCTTAAAGCTACTTGGTGCGCTAATCAAAGAAACATCTAAAGACGGTGCTATTGTTGCGCTAACATCAGTTGACGGCATAATTGGCGAGCCTTACGGAGTAATTTACTCGTCTACCAAAGCGGGTATTATCTCACTTACAAAATCGTTTGCTCGCAAGTACAATGAGCCGCTTGTTCGTGTCAATGCGGTTGCCCCCGGTTTGGTCGATACTCCCCTGACCAAAAGCACAGGCGAAGACCCTAGCTGGACAACAGACCTTTCTATCATTAAACGCATGGGAAAGCCCGAAGAAATAGCTTCCGCTGTTGCTTTTCTACTATCAGACGATGCTTCTTTTATAACTGGGCAAATTCTTGCTGTTGACGGCGGGTTTACTTTGAAATGAGTTGTAAATATGAATCTTGATATGGATAAAATAAACGCCCAAATTGCCGACAGGCACGATGTCTTTTACTGGCAGACTGACCGAGCTATTGAGCCTGAACAGGCTGGACATATCTGGGCAGACCGTCATCGATATTTTACAGATGATGAACTGCTCAATAAAGTAAATGGAGTGCTCGGGCGTGACGGTTTGACCGATATTGAACCACTAGACCTAGATGCACAAACAAATCTGGGCAATGTAAATTCTGTGCGAGTTGGTCGCTTGGCGACTGGCAAAGAAGTAGTGATCCGTTGCCACCCTAGAGGTGTCAAAAACGGCTACTTCCATGCCGAAGCGGTCGCCGCACGAAAAGCCAAAGAAGCAGGTTCGCCTAGTTATGACACGCTCGCTATTCACGATTATGAAGGCGGAGATGATTTTGCTTTTCAAGTGATAGATAAATTGCCTGGGTACGCAATTAAAAAATGGTTGGAAACACATCCTGACGACGAGGCCAAACTATTGCCAGAAATTGGCAAGGAGATGGCACGACTACATCAAATAAAAGTTAGTGGTTTTGGTGCATTTGATAATGAAAAAGCCAAAAATGGCGAATTGGTTGGTTTACACCAGACTTTTGGCGAAGCCGTCCGCGCAGGTTTGCCATTTAATATTGATGTATTGAAGCAATACGGCATATTGACCGAGCAACAAGCCGAAGCAATAGCAAAATTATTTGATAGCAATCCTTTACTAGACTCGAACGAAGCGATTTTGGTACACAATGATTTTGCTGACTGGAACTTATTGACTGATGGGCAGGGTATTACGGGTATTTTGGATTGGGACGAGTGTGTTGGCGGAATACCAGAGAGTGACATTGCTTGTTGGAGTACCTTTTTTGAACCTGAGCGTCTAAAAGGTTTCTTGGACGGTTATTTTTCGGTTGTCCAAAAGTCTAACGACTTTGATGACAAGTTTGAGTTACTGCGCTTGCGCTATGTTGTGTCAAAAATGACACTGCGTTTGCGTCGTTATTCTTGGGAACCTACCGACTTTATGCGTGAGAAAATTGAAACTGGCAAAACCCATTTGGCACAGTCAATGGAATGCTTTGGGCTGTAAGTCTAGGTGACCCGATCAGGCTACTTCTAAATTCAAAAGAAAAAAATCGCTCGTGAAAGCGACAATTCTTAAAAAATCCATTTGATGGTGGGCGATGAGGGACTCGGTCACCTCTGGCGACCCCACAACTTCATCTTTGAAAACAAGTTTTCAAGAGAAGATTGCCGTCCAAACTGCCACAGGCAGTTCTCCCCTCCGACCTCAAGTGTCGAATATTCAAGCCACAGCACCGACCATTTAAAAAACCACCCTAGGGTGGCTTCTTTAAATGGTGGGCGATGAGGGACTTGAACCTCCGACCTCGTCATTATCAGTGACGCGCTCTAACCAGCTGAGCTAATCGCCCTAAATCATAAATAGTAATTTGGTGGAGCGTCGGGGACTCGAACCCCGGACCCCCTGCTTGCAAAGCAGGTGCTCTAGCCAACTGAGCTAACGCCCCAAATTACTCGAGTAATTTTACATCAATTTGACCACTAAAACAATAGTAGTGACTATTTTAGCTTGAGCGTGATACTATATTATTATACGATAAATAAATTTCGGTAATAAAGCTAGTCATAGAGATTATGAAAAAAGTTAAAATTAGCCTTAGAAAATTAATAGAAAATAAGAAGATTTTTGTAATATTATTCATTGCCATAATTGGATTTATTGCCATTTTAGTCGCTAAAGCTGGAACATATTCGATTGAAATTGAAGCAGAAAAAGGGGCTGACAGTAAATTAGTAATTGCAGATTCGTCTGCTTCTGGCGGAAAAGCTATAAAATTTGGACAAGCATCTCAAAGCTCTTGGTGGAAACCAGCTCAAAATACCCGCTGGCAGTGGGTTCTTGAAGGTGGTATTACCGTAGATGCAGCTAATCTTAATCGCTTCGATATGTGGGATATTGATCTTACTGATGCAATCCCAGGCAATACTACCCAAACGGTAACTTGGGCTAATGGAGAGACAAGAACAGTAACTTGGCCAAAAGGCAAGAATGCAGATGCATTTACAGCTCTTAAGTCATCTGGAAAAAAGGTTATTTGTTATATGGATATAGGGGCTTATGAGACATATGAGCCAGATGCTTCGCTATTTCCTGGAAAGTGGGGCTCAGGAAATAATAGCCGGGGGAGTATTCCATACAATGGGCCAGCATCATATGCAAATGTAGATGTTATTGGTGGAACATCAGAAGATTCAGCCGGCGGTACTTTTGAGGGTGAGTATTGGATGGATATTAAAGAAAATTCTTGGCAATATTGGGCACCGATTATGTGGGCTCGTCTTGATGTAGCAAAAAAAATTGGCTGTGATGGTGTTGAGGGCGATCAGATTAATAGTTACGGAAACGATAAAACCTTTAATATTACTGAAGCTCATTCATTACGACTGTATCGTGAGTATTATTATCAAGCTCACCAAAGAGGGTTAACTGCCATTAGCAAGAATGGCGTGGAATTAACAGACCAACAGGTGACAGAACCTACTGGTATTGTCTATTGTAAACCAGGTCTGTGTGTGCCAGACGGGATTCTTAATGAAGAATGTCAGCAATACGGTGAATGCGATGATTTGAATCCAGCCACGAACAAAGGATTGTGGGTTGGTCAGGTAGAATACAGAGGTAATGCAACTGGTGCTTGTCCGGATGCTAAGAGTAAGGGTAGAATGGCAATGAAGAAGCCTGAAAACTATGCAGTTACAGAAAAAATACTTTGGGCTTGTTGGGAGCAATAATTCCAGGAGTCGTGCTAGAAAAGTAATTAACAGTAGTTATAGTGTGGTAATGATTACATTAAAATATGGTTGACTACCTCTGTTTTAGTTGATAAACTTGTATAGCTATCTTGAGTTTAGATCAGAGGTCTAGAGGAATCGACTTCAAATGTAAACTCAAGAAACGATCATAATCATTATTGTATGGGTATGATTAGCGTGAGTTTAGAAACTTAACAATCAAGATTTTAGAGATTTAGAGATAGATGTAAAGACAAGCACGGCATTTATTGGTACTAACCAATAACTAGCCAAATGCATACATATATTCATAAAAAGTTACTCAAGCGCACACAATGGATGCCTTGACATAAGATACCGATGAAGGACGTAGTAGACTGCGATAAGCTTCGGGGAGCTGTCAAACAAGCTTTGAACCGAAGATTTCCGAATGGGGAAACCCTACTGGGGTCATGCCTAGTAACTCTTATCTGAACACATAGGGTAAGAAGAGGGAACCGGGGGAACTGAAACATCTTAGTACCTCGAGGAAGAGAAAATAACCAATGATTCTGGGAGTAGTGGCGAGCGAAACTGGAATAGCCCAAACCTTTAATACTTCGGATATGGGATTAAGCTTATGGTCCTGTTATAGGGAATAAGATAAGCCCAAGCAAAAATCGCATTTTTTGCCTGGCGCGATAAGAAAAAACCGTAGGTTTTGTCTTATATCCGATAAGTTGGTAGACGAATGTATTACAGGGGTTGTGACATAGTAAACAACTACTACGGAGAGCCTAAATTATTTAGGAAATCCGTAGTGGAAGCAAGTGCTACCACGAACTTGCATAAGGTCAGAAATTGCGAAGCGAGCAGAATAGTCTGGAAAGACTAGCCAAAGACGGTGATAGCCCGGTATGTTAAGTATTCGCAACCTTATATTTATTATTGTCGAGTAGAACGGGACACGAGAAACCCTGTTTGAATCTGGGACGACCACGTTCCAAGGCTAAATATATCTTATGATCGATAGTGAACAAGTACCGTGAGGGAAAGGCGAAAAGAACCCCGGGAGGGGAGTGAAATAGAACCTGAAATTATGTGCGTACAAGGAGTCAGAGCCCTTCGGGGTGATGGCGTGCTTTTTGTAGAACGATCCAGCGAGTTATTCTTATATGCGAGCTTAAGCCATTTGGCGGAGGCGTAGTGAAAGCGAGCCTGAATAGGGCGAAGGCATATCCTCACTGAGCAAAACAGCCTGTGAACGCATAACACTGATTTTGACAAAGTAAAATTTTTGAAACGTATAAGTCAATACGTTAAAAAACTTTTACAAAGTCAAAACCTTGTGATCTGTGCTCACAGACATATTTTGTCCAGCGAGGATATGCCTAGAGTATATAGGAGTAGACCCGAAACCAGGTGACCTAACCATGGGCAGGTTGAAGCGCAGGTAAAACTGCGTGGAGGACCGAACCGTAGCGAGTTGCAACACGCCCGGATGACCTGTGGTTAGCGGTGAAATGCCAATCGAACCTGGAGATAGCTGGTTCTCCTCGAAATAGCTTTAGGGCTAGCGTCGTACGGTAGCATTCTGGGGTAGAGCTCTGTTTCGGACTGGGGGTCGCAAGATTACCCACCCTTGACAAACTACGAATACGGAATGTGGAACTACGGCAGTTAGAACGTGGGGGCTAAGCTCCACGCTCAAAAGGGAAACAGCCCAGACCACCAGCTAAGGTCCCTAAATATACACTAAGTGGGAAACGAGGTAGGATTTCTTGGACAACGAGGATGTTGGCTTAGAAGCAGCCATTCATTTAAAGAGTGCGTAACAGCTCACTCGTCAAGAGATCCCGCGCGGAAAATGTAACGGGGCTAAGTGTATTACCGAAGCTGTGGACTGTACTTTGTACAGTGGTAGAGGAGCGTTGATATCAGCGCTGAAGTCAGACTGCGAGGTCTGGTGGAGTGGTATCAAGTGAGAATGCTGGAATGAGTAACCATAAGGCAGGTGAGAATCCTGCCCACCGAAAGAGCGAGGTTTCCTGGGCCACGGTAATCGTCCCAGGGTTAGTCGGGCCTAAGCCGAGGCGCGTAGCGTAGGCGATGGACAACAGGTTAATATTCCTGTACCGGTTATAGATTGCTTGGAGTGCGCGGTATATTAGTAAGAGCGGGTTCATGGTTATACCCGTCTAACCACCTTAATAAGTGGGAATGAAAGGGCCCTTACGGGCTTGATTCTTGTGAAAGTACTGACTAGAAAAGCTTCCAAGCGTGTGTCTATGGCCGCCCGTACCGCAAACCGACACAGGTGCTCAGGTCGAGAAGACCAAGGTGTACGAGTGATTCTTCGTCAAGGAACTCGGCAATACAGCGACCGTAACTTAGGGATAAGGTCTGCCCCGTCACTATGTTTATAAGTGACTAGCCAAGTTTTCAAGATTAATAGAGTTAAAATATATGATTCTATCGAGATAAATCGAGACAAAACAAATTAATTCTGGAAGCTTGTGCTTCGTTAACCGACTTGTAAGTATGGTGACGGGGCCGCAGCGAAAGAACCCAAGCAACTGTTTACCAAAAACACAGGTCTCTGCTAACACGAAAGTGGATGTATAGGGGCTGACTCCTGCCCGGTGCTGGAAGGTTAAGGGGAGCGCTTCACGGTGCGAACTGAAGCCCCAGTGAACGGCGGCGGTAACTATAACCGTCCTAAGGTAGCGAAATTCCTTGTCAGGTAAGTTCTGACCCGCACGAATGGAGTAATGATATGGGTACTGTCTCAAGAAGGGACTCGGTGAAAGTGCATTGGCGGTAAAGATGCCGTCTGTCCGCATCAGGACGAAAAGACCCCGTGGAGCTTTACTACAGCTTGACATTGAGCTGGGTGACAACATGTGTAGCATAGGTGGGAGACTATGAAGCCAACGCGCTAGCGATGGTGGAGTCTTCAGTGAAATACCACCCTTGTTGTTACTTTGTTCTTACTTGGACCGTTATCCGGTTCGAGGACAGTGTCTGGTGGGTAGTTTAACTGGGGCGGTTGCCTCCTAAAGAGTAGCGGAGGCGTTCAAAGGTTGGCTAGCTACGGATGGAAATCGTAGTGATAGTGCATACGCATAAGCCAGCTTGACTGTGAGGCCTACAAGCCAAGCAGGCACGAAAGTGGGAGTAAGTGACCCGTTGTCCATACATTATGTATATGAGTGTGGAATCGGCAACGCAAACGGATAAAAGTTACCCCGGGGATAACAGGCTTATAGCGCCCAATAGTTCACATAGACGGCGCTGTTTGGCACCTCGATGTCGGCTCATCTCATCCTGGGGCTGGAGCAGGTCCCAAGGGTCCGGCTGTTCGCCGGTTAAAGAGGTACGTGAGCTGGGTTCAGAACGTCGTGAGACAGTTCGGTTTATATCCGATGTGGACAATAGGAAATGTGAGGGAATCTGCCCCTAGTACGAGAGGACCGGGGTGGACGCACCGCTGGTGTACCAGTTGTCTGACCTACAGGCATTGCTGGGTAGCTAAGTGCGGTCTAGATAAGCGCTGAAAGCATATTAAGCGCGAAACTAATCCCAAGATTGCATTTCCCTATGGAGATCCCTGAAAGACGATCAGGTTGATAGGCGCAAGGTGTACGTGTAGCAATACATTCAGCCAAAGCGTACTAATAGATCCATCGACTTTTTATGAACTAAAGCCACAATCAATGTTAAAGTAATTTAACAGAGGTGTGACTTTAGAAAATATGGACAATTGGCTAGTTATTGGTGTGTATCACACAACGTGTACATATCCGTGTTTGTTAACAATCTATCATGCAAAATGTAATTTGGACATCAGTCCTGGATTTTTGTACTGAGATGAAGCGCAAGGAAGTAGCGAGAAGCGAGTGACGAGCGTTACTGATGAAGCGATTTACTCAGAGCTTATATCAGAGTTTTAGCTTTGCTGGAAACAGATATAAACGGTACAAAATACCAGGTCGGTGCCCATAGCGAGAGGGAAACACCTGTTCCCATGCCGAACACAGCAGTTAAGCCTCTCTGCGGTTACAATACTTGGGTCATCAAGCCCTGGGAAAATAGCACGGTGCCGAATTATAGAAATAACCACCCTTAAAGGGTGGTTTTTCTTTTTGCAGATTTTATTTTTACCCGTGGGGATTAAACGGGGTAGTCGCAATTACACTAATCTCAATCGTTGCATTCAGGGGTAATTCTTTAACACAAATTGCTTCTCTTGCGGGGTATGGCTCAGTAAAAAAGGTTGGGTATATATCATTGATTTCTTCCATTTGCGACATTTCTGTTACATAAATAGTAACCTTTACAATGTTGTTTAGGTTTGAATTAGCTTCAGAAAGAATTTCTTTAATATTCTGAAATATCTGCTCCATTTTCTTGTTAACCGAGCCTTCTATAAGAGTCCCGGTATGAGTATTATGAATCTGACCAGAAACAAAAATTAATCCATTAGACTCAATGGCTTGAGACAAAATATTTGGAGCTTGAGGCGCCTTGCTTGATATGACCTGATTCTTCATATACATATCATAACAGACAAATACATGTGTTGTTAAAGAGACAGTGAAATGGTTACTGAAGTTTATCAGAATAGGGGTCATGAATAAACGAGAACTAGAGAAGTTCTTGCTGAAGGCAAGAACCAAGACGTATGCCACAGGCACGGGCACATCAAAACCACTTTTGCCTGATTCCGTTCAGTATGAATTCCAAGAGGGGGATTATTCCTATCAGGATATCTATTATATAGGCAATGGCATATTTCCGGGGTTAGAAACGGTGTTTTATAAAAGTAGACCAGTATGGTCAATGTCATATTTTGGGGATTTTTCAGGGATGACAGAGGAGCAGACTGACACGATGCTTAGAAAAGCACTGATTGATTTATGGGAAACTACTCGAATTTATAATCATGTTGAAAAAGATTACGGCAATTTTATGTATATTTGCGATGCTAACGGTACACTTGATAAGCTCTCCGGAACAGAAGAAATTTATGTCAATAATGAAAAGGTGTATTTTTTTAAATATGTAGGTGGGTTCATAGGAGAAAACCAATGAGATTTACGAATATATTATTGTGGGTTCAAGAGAATAAAATATCAGAGAAGTTTTATAAAAAGCTCGGGTTTGAAGTTTTAGTATCAACGGATACATATTCCGAGATACAGCTAGGGGAGTTCAGTATAACACTTGTAAATATGCGTGATGAAGATGAGTTTAATGGAGATTCTCTATCGGGCATTAAAGGTAAGGGGATGTATGTTTATATTAAAGTAGATGATGTTGATGCCGAATATAATCGTCAGGAAAAAATTGGGCTAAAACCAGCCACAAAACCTCGTAACTGGGAATGGGGAAACAGAGAGTTTATCTTAAAAGACCCTGATGGATATAAGCTGTGTTTTTGGAACTCAATACCGCAATAATCGGCCAGATTTTATTACAATCTAACCATAAGCCAAAGTGCGTCGCGATTTTTAGAAAATTCATTTTTAGCAAAAGTCGACTGTTCAATCAAAATATTTGGTATACCTTTGTCTCGTAGCCAAAATTCAAAATCACCAGTAGTTGTGTAACCTAGAGTTGCGTCTGTTTGAGATGCGTCTGCATATCTGTAAGGTGCTTTTGAGGTGTAAAGTTGGGCAATGGCAGTGGAGTCGGCTGTTCCATTTGGACTAACTATGGATGCCACAGCATGAAAAGACAATACTGCTCTGGGGCGGTATTGATTAACGAAATTTGCCAGAGATGAAGATTCTGGTTCAGATAGCGGAGATGTTCCACCCCCGTTAATCTTATTTGTGTATCCTGGGCCAGTAACATTTGCACTCCAGTTATCTGAAGGGAAATTCCTGTTTAGATCTACTCCGTTGGCGTTAAATCGAGAATTACCGGCGTATCCATCGGGATTGGCATTAGTAATTACGACTATTGTTCTGTTTGCGGGTATTCGGTCGGCATATCTCTCAAGTTCATCGAGCCAAGACTCCATAGTTAGCGTTGAGCTTTTTTCATTTCCGTGAATTCCACCAACAAACATAACCATACTGGATCCTGAACCATACCAGTGTGCAAGTATTGCTCTACCTTGAGCGCTGGTACCAATTTGACTGGTTCTTCTACATAAAGTTCGGAAGGTGTGATTCCAGGCGGAGTCGCCATCTACACCGTATTGGTTTTGAATTGATCCATTTATTTTTATATTTATACTCGTACAACTTGGTAAATTAGTAGTGGGATTAATGGTGATCATATTGTTTGTAGCAGAAATTTTTAGTAGAGCTTGATTAACGCCAGATACATCGATTACATCAGTTAGTTTGGTAGATGAATTTATATTTTGATTGAATTTAATAGTAATATTACTTGATGGGTTAAACCCATAGGATCCTGTATTGTTGCCGATAACGCTTGGACCACCTGAAACATTAAATTCAGAACTGTAAGCAGAAAGCAAGGTGTTATCGGTTGTTGAAATGGCTTGGTCTAGTTTGAATGAATATTTGCTACGACGTTTTAAAGGGTCTTTCGGCTTAATAATAAGCTTATTATTATTGATGGTGTATGATGTCTCTAGTGGAGTTGTTGAGTTTTTATCTATAAGCGATAGTAGTGGCTTATCTACTTTGCTTAGGGGTTTATCAAATGCTATTTCTAGAGTCTCTGCTTTATCATAAATTGTTGAATTATTGAGTATATTGCCACCAACAATGTTAATTGGGTCTAGAGTTTGTATCTGATTGTTGAATACAGAATCAACAAGATTTCCACTATAGGTTCGGTTGATTTTCAAAGTAGGTTTTGATCCAGGGGTTAGGCTTAACTCTTGCAACGGACACAGAATGGTTAGCTGTTGTATGGAGCAGTTAGTTCTGTTACTCTCGGAAACTAATTGGTATGAAAATATGGAAGTTTCTTTGTTGGTGCTCAGTTGAATTGGCTTTGTGGTTGCTATTGGTGAATTAAGCGCACTGGTGTCGATTGAAGGATATTTACCAGAGTTAATAGTTATCTTTTTTATAGGTACTAAGTTAAAAAGGGCTATAGTTACAGTTGACTTTGAGTTTTCTTGAGGGGCATTTTTTGGAGACGCACATACTTTTGTTGTAAAAATATCTTTATTACTGATACTAATGCCGTCTGAGAACTCTATGTTAAAGTCATTTGATTGCGCACCGAAGACGTTAGGGAGAGCAATAGGCTGAAAAAAGCATGTTGTTTCTGAAAAAGCAAAATTGATTGACCTAGGTAAGACAAGACTGGCGTTGTATGCTAACGTTATTATTCCTACAACAATAAAGACGGCAATAATCAATGTTTTGATAAATGCCTTGCGTTTGTTGTGTAGAATAACGCCCGACGAACTTGCCGATACGGGTGTTATTGGGGTTGGTATAGTAACCATAGATTTAATAATGTTTTTGTTTTTACGACTCAGATTAATTCTATCATTATGTAAACCGTTAAACAAATTATCAATTTAATATGTACAAAACACCATGAAGTTATTGGAGCTATTGACATTAACTAGATGAAGTGATATCATAAGCATATTCGAAAGAAACGAGGGTTCCATTTTGTGGGACTTTTTTGTTTCTTTAGGGTAAAAATGGTGGGAGAGACTAAATAATTTATCAAAGTGGGAGGTCATTATATGGCTGGAACAAAAGCTGGCGGTAAGGCTGCCGCTGCAACAAACAAAGCTAAATACGGCTCTGATTTTTATGCAAAGATTGGTGCTGTTGGTGGTAAAAAAGGTCGCACTGGCGGGTTCTTTGCCAACCGAGAGCTAGCACGTATTGCAGGCGCAAAAGGTGGACGCATTAGCCGTCGTACAAAAAAAGCTTAGAAAAAGATAAGCTAATAATCTAAAATCCATTCACTTTATGTGGGTGGATTTTTGATATTAATTATTCAATAGTTGAATTCAATGATAGACGGTAGGGTCTACAAAATTTTACACTTGAGACCATCCATCTATGTCCACAGTTGTGACAGGAATATTCGGTTTTAGTGTTTTGCGCACATACCGAATCGCACATAGGGCAGGTACTACGAAGGTGAACCCAGTCTCTATAAGTATCCAAACAGTTCTGTATATGGTTGTAGTTGATTTGTTGGTTGTATTTATTTGATAAATATTGGGCAGTTTGCCAAGCTTCAGCTTCCATTTCAATCAGCTCTATATCGTAGGTGTATTTCTTATGTTTATTTAGTGCATGACCAAGTTCATGAAGCAATGTCCATATTCCTGTGCTTCTGGAAATGCCTTGTTCTTGATAATAAACGGCATTCTTTGAGGGCGACCACATAAACGTAGTTCCTCTAATAAAACGAATATCCGGGAAATCTTTAGATAGCTTATTTATTAGCTTGACCATAAGTATCTTTCGCCATCTCGTAGCATCCATAAATAACAGCTTCCTCGGGTTTATTGGCTTGAATTATTGGAGGAATAGGGGTGAGAGGAGTGCTCATTTTCTTTAAGGCTTGATTGAGTGGTGTTTTGAATTTATTAAAATGAGTTCCAACACCACCACCAATCACGATTACTTCCGGCTGTATTGTGGCAATGAGATTCATGATCCCTATAGCCAAACGAAAACTGATATCCTTCCAGATTTGACGGTCGGTGATATCTTTAGCCATTTTATTATACTTAGCTTTGATTGCACTACCAGATGCTACATCTTCCCATGGAATCATGTTGTCACCAAACTGGACCATCATATGACCAGCTTCACTATCTTGAAAATCTGAATCAATAATATCGTCTATGATAATACCTGACCCAATACCAGTACTTACAGTCAAAAATAATACACGATTATAATCATTTTTGATGTTTCTTGCTTCGTATAAACCAGCTAAGTTTGCGTCATTCTCAATTACTATTGGGCAAGAGATAAACTTCTTTAAGTCCTGTTTAATATTTACATTTTTCCAATCTAGATTACCGAATGCTAATCCTACACCAGAGTTTCGATCTATTTTTCCTGGTATGGCTACGCATGCTTGTTGAAACTTATAGTTATCAAGACGACTAACTGTAGCATGAACTGCCCCAATAAACTTAGCATAATCTTTAGGTGTTTTGAGCTTTATGGTCTGTTTAAGTTTTCCATCATTAGTGAAGACTGCTACTAATGTTTTTGTGCCCCCAACATCAATCGCTAAAAACATTCCTAAGAAATTCCCCTCAACAGTTTTAAACCTTAATACGTATATACTATCATAAAAATGCATAGCGCATGAATTAGAATACTTTACTTTTTGTTAGTTAACAGATATAATTACGGTAATCTTCCAGGTATACGCAACAATAAGTTTGTGTTTAAGTATTCCTGACAAGAAAATACATTATAAGGAGGTTTTTAGACGTGTCTAAAGCCATAACAATGGATGAACTATTAGAGTCATCAACAATCAAACAATTAAAAACAGGTGACGTCATAGACGGCGTAGTAACCGATATCAAGAAGCAAGAGGTCTGGATAGATCTTGGCGCTAATGGTGTGGGTGTCGTCTTTCGTCGCGAGATAAGTGGCGCCCAAAAGCTCGAGGTCGGTAGCAAGGTTACGGTTAGTGTATTAGAGCCAGAGCTTGATGAAGGCTATGTTTTGTTAAGTATGCGACGCGCAGCTAAAGACAGAGGCTGGGATGAACTAAAGCGTCTACAAGAATCACAAGAGATAATCGATGTTTATCCATATGATGCGAATCGGGGAGGTCTACTGATCGAGGTAGAAGGCATTCGAGGTTTCTTGCCCGTAAGTCAATTAGCCGCTGGCCATTATCCTCGTGTTTCGGGTGCTGATAAAGATGAGATTTTACAGAAGCTTAATTCGTTAAAGGACAAGCCTATAAAAGTTCGAGTACTAGATGTCAGCAAGAAAGATAATAAATTGATCGTTTCCGAGAAAGAGGCGGTACGCGATGAGCTTCAGAATAGGTTTTCTAAACTCAAGGTTGGAGACACAATAGAAGGTGTCATTACGGGGGTCATTGATTTCGGGGCCTTTGTTAACGTTGACGGCATAGAAGGATTGATCCATATTTCAGAGATTTCTTGGGAACGGGTCGAGAATCCGAAAGATTATGTGAAAACTGGACAAGTGATCACTGCTAAAATAATTGGTATCGATAAGGATAGGCTAAGTCTAAGTCTTAAGCAGACTACTGAAGATCCTTGGTTAAAGGAAGTTAAAACATTCAAGAAGAATGATGTAGTAGAAGGTAAGATTACCCGAATAACACCATTTGGTGCTTTTGTGCAATTAAGCCCATCTGTTGAGGCACTTGTTCATGTCTCAGAAATGGGAGATGACGACAGTATTGATCCAGAGAAGTTATTCCAGTTAAACGAAAAGAAGCAATTTAAAGTAATTGATGTTGATACAGAAGGACGTAAGATTGCTTTGAGCTTAAAAGATAGTAAAAAATCATCTAAATAAAACATGTAGATTAATCGTAAGAAAGGAGCAAGTATGCCACGTGCGAAGATTGAAATAGAAGGCATGGTTACAGTTGGCGATCTTGCCGATAAGCTTATGATTCCAGTCACGAAATTGATTGGCGAACTCATGAAGAACGGTATTATGGTGACCGTTAATGAGCGTATTGACTTTGATACGGCTCAAATAATTACTGAAGAATTAAAGCTAACAGATATTGAGTTGGTCAGAAAACAAGACGAGTCAACTACTGTACCTAAAAAGAGACAGCATGAAATAAGTGATAACGCATCTCTGAGAGCTCCTGTGGTTGCGGTTATGGGTCATGTTGATCATGGAAAGACATCGTTATTGGATGCAATACGTGGTGCGGGTGTTGCCAAGCAAGAAGCAGGAGGAATAACACAGCACATATCTGCATATCAAATATCTCATGGCGATCGTAAAATAACCTTTTTGGATACACCTGGGCACGAAGCGTTTACGGCTCTTAGGGAGCATGGCGCACAACTTACAGATTTGGCTATTATTGTGGTGGCCGCTGATGATGGAATAAAACCACAAACCTTGGAAGCTATTAGATTTGCCAATAAAGCTAACGTTAAAATGATCTTTGCCATTAATAAAGCCGACAAGCCTGAAGCAAATATAGATCGAGTAAAGCAACAGTTAGCAGAACAAAATATCATACCAGAAGATTGGGGTGGTGATGCTATTATTCTTCCAGTTTCGGCTAAAACTCAGCAAGGAGTTAAGGAATTATTAGACATGACATTATTAGTTGCTGATGTCGAAGAGCTTAAGGCCGATGTAGATACACCCGCCAAGGGTTTAATTATTGAATCTCACATGGAGAAAGGTAGGGGTGCGGTGGCTATTGCCTTGGTAGAAACAGGCACACTCAAGAACGGTTCAGTGGTTGTTGTGGGTCAAACATATGGAAAAATTCGAAATCTTGAAACTACACTCGGCTCACCTATCACCGAAGCTGGTCCATCAACACCCGTAATATTAACCGGATTTAGAGAATTACCAGAGTTTGGACAAGAGTTTATGGCTGTGGCAAATGACAAAGAGGCGAAGAAAATCGTCGAGGCTAGAATTAGGCAATCAACAAATACTTCCAAATCGAATATCACAACAAGTAGTCAGTTATTGCACATAATTAATCGGAATACAGAACTATCAGAATTTAATGTCATTGTTAAAGCCGACGTACAAGGATCGTTAACTTCGGTCATTGACAGTCTCAAGACATTAAACAATGAAGAAGTTGGAGTACGGATTGTTGGCAGTGGTGTTGGCAATATTTTTGAGAACGATTTACAGCTAGCAATGACCAGTAATGCTGTTATTTACGGTTTTAATATCGAGCTTTCTAAGGGTTTACGACAGGTCGCTATTAGAGATAAAGTCGATGTTCGTATTTATAAGGTGATTTATGAACTGCTTGATGACGTAAAGCATGAGCTAACGTTGCGTCTTGCTCCGGAAGTGAAAGAAACCGACATGGGTAGATTAGTTGTTAAGGGTATATTTAAGACTACAAAAAGTGATCTCATTGTGGGGGGTGAAGTTACAAAAGGTAAGTTGGTTGCTCCAGCTTTAGCTAGGATTATCAGAGATGGGGAGAAGTTTGCAGATGCGACAGTTATTGGGCTAAAACGTGGACCCACTGATACGAAAGAGGTTCAAGAAGGCGAAATGTGTGGCGTCCATCTTCAGATATCATCAAAAATTGACATCAAGGAAGGCGACCGGATTGAAGTTTATACAAGAGAAGAGGTGGCTCGTTCGCTCTAGGTGGGTTAGAGGACAGAAGGTGTTATTGTTATGGAGAACAAATCACCATTCGGAGTAGCGGAATCAGAGTTTGATGAACAAGGTTACGATTCAACTAATGAATCAGACCTAGAGATATCTTCTGATAAAAAGAAAAAAAGTAAAGTTAGTGAAATATGGAAGAAGCTATTTAGTCGTGAATCTGATGAGCCTGACGAAAATCAAAAAAGTTTTGTCGAATCATTTAGCTCTCTATTTGGTAGGTTAATTGGGGTCGATAGAGACAGTAATGAAGGCGAGAAGGGGAGTCAAGAATACGCTGAAGAAACACACGTTAATTCATTCAATATCCCGCTTGTTAATACTACAGAGGTAGTTAATGTCGACGATACAGTAATTAATGGTGGTAACTACACAGGAACAGAAGATGACCCGAGAAGAGAATACGGCACAGAAAAAGACGAAGTAGGCACGGTACTAGAGCTACATGATAAAGTTTTAGATCAAACAACAATACCCGACGTTAGATCTCGCGACTCGAACGATGTTTTTGTTGAAGGACAAAGTGATTTTGACAATATTGCCGATGTATCGCAATTATCTGACCTAGATGCCTATGAACCACGCCCAACAGCATTAAGGGTGACGGATGACGAAATACATACTCAACATAATCAAGAAGAGGTTAGTTTATACGATACTACAAGAGATGTCATGGATGACCAACAAGTTCCTCAGGATATACATCACACCGGATATGAAAAAAATAGTACAAGAGAGGAGCCTATTTCTAGAGGTGTAGCGCATAATAAAGACTATGCCGATAAGGACTCACTGCAAAAAGAACGAGAGAGTAGAAGAAGATTAAAAAGGCAGACACGAAAGCTAAGAAAGCGCATTGATGATTTGCATTCAAAACAGGAATCTCATCAAAAAAAATTAGAAAATTTACAAAAACAAGAAATAAGCCAGGATGCTGAATTATTGGCTATGGGAAAGAGAGAGCTTTATTCGCCAAGAGAAGTACCACAAAAAATCAATAACAAAAACAATTCAGAAAAATCTGGCGCAATTTTTGCAACTAAATACAATATAGGCTCACAAAGTCCTGATGGGTCAAATATATACAAAGAAGCGAAAGATGAAGTGTATGGCAAACGAGCTCATGACAGACAAACAGTAGGTAATGATAGTAGATACTCAGAAAGAGAGCAGAGGTACAATGATCGGTATAAAAGGATAAATAATGAAAACAAGCCTGAAATAGCGATAAATACGCCAACTACCTACCAGAATCTCAGTGAGTATTTGGTGTCAAATGAAGCGATGGATAGCGACAGTATGTTACATAGAAAAATAGAAGCTAAAGATAGCGATGAAAAATTTCAGACAGTAATGCATATAAAGACTCACGACGAGCCTGGGATCGGTTTAGAAGGATCAAAATCAAGTAGTTACGGTGATGATCATCATCATCAAGTAACAAAAATTAAGAGTTTAGATAATAAGATTTCTTTACTTGAACGTCGCCATCAAGAATCTCGAAATGCTACAGATGAATATAGAAAGGCGATCAAAACCGGCATCAATACTGGTATTATAATGCTAGTATCGTTAGGACTTGTTGCGTTTATTTGGAGTTTGTTAAATTAGTAATATTATTGATACAATAAGGATAGAAATGAGGAGATATGTTTAAATTAAATAATCAACTTCTTGAAGAACTGGGTTTGGGGACATTGCCAGTTGCTGAAAAAAACATGATGCTACATCATATTTATGAAACGTTAGAGTTGAGGGTTGGCATGAAGCTTGCTGAACGTATGAGTAGCGATCAGCTAGCAGAGTTTGAGCAACTTATGCCACGTCAAGAAGATTCGACAGAAGAAAAGCAGAATAAAGAAAGAAGTGCATTTTCTTGGCTTGAAACAAACTTTCCTAACTATAAACAAGTTGTGGCGGATGAGTTAGAAGGTCTAAAAAACGAGATTAAACAAGCAGCTCCTCAAATACTATCTGCTAGTCAGGATAATACAACGCAAATTCAGTAATTACTACGATGTCATTTTTTTAGTATAGTAGCCCGCAATGAATTCTTTTGCAGTCATTGTACGTTTGCCAACTGGTTTTAGATATAAGATATCAAGAATATTATGACCAGTATGAACCATAAGTTGACCTTGTTTCTTGTCGACCTTTATTGTTCCTGGCTGATCCGATACTTTTTGAATTATATTTGTCTTGATAAGGATTACATCTTTGTTAAATATAGTGGTCTTACTACCAGGCCAGCCTGAATACGCTCTTATCTCATTATGTAGTGCGTTTGCTGATTTATTCCAGTCAATAATACTGTCGTTTTTACTAAGTTTTCGTGAGTATGTGGCTCTGTCTGGATGGGGTTGTCGCTTGGGGGTTATCAGATTCATGAGGTATTTTGGAATTGCCTGGAGAAGAAGTTCATTACTGAGCTCGATAAGGCTTTCCGTTAATTCTGGTGTAGTCATGTTTGGAGGTATATGGAATGTCCTTTGAGTCAATAGTTTGCCCGTATCCATTCCTTCATCAATTAACATAAGGCTTACACCTGTTTTCTTGTCGCCATTTAATATAGCAAAAGAAATTGGGTCAGCACCTCGCCATTCAGGCAAAAGAGAGAAGTGGCTGTTAACAATTCCTTTATGAAAATAACTGATTACTTCTTGGGAAATAATAATACCAAAATCTATCAGTATTCCTAACTCATTCGGGATTAATTTTTGTTTGATTAGCAGATCTAAATCCTGCCGATTATTAACGGTAATTATTGGTATTTTTTTGGACTCAGCTATTCTAATAACTGGAACGTCCCCTTTATGATGGGGGGGCCTGGGTTTAGTTATAACAGTGTGTATATTGAAATGATTAGCAAGGAACTCCAAAGACTTGCCCGCAACAGGCCCACTACCAAAGAATACTATTGGACTGGATTTCATTTGTGTAGTTAAGTTGTTTTAAGTTGCCATTATTTTCAAGTCGATAGAATGCATCTGGATCGTCCTTAATATGATCGATAAAGACTATACCTTTGGTGTGATCAATCTCATGCTGAAAAATTCGTGCCAAGAAACCTTCAGCCGTAACTCTAAATTGCTTTCCATTTTGGTCGAGTGCTTTAACTTTTACTTTGCTATATCTTGGTACTTTACCGTAAATATCTTTAATACTCAGGCAACCTTCATAGTCTTCAAGTATTTCACCTTCATATTTAGTTATTTCAGGGTTAATGAATACAATAAAATTCTTGTTTTGTTTTTGATCAATATTCTCTCGTATGATCACAATTCGTAATAATTGGTCTATCTGAACTCCCGCAAGTGCAACACCAACCTCGTGCTCGCGTGAATCTTCCCAATCTAGGGTAGCTTTCTTCATGTCTTCAATAATCTGTTTTATTGAATCATCAATAATGCCTACTTTTTTTGACCTCTGCCTGAGATGTTTATTCGGTAATGTAATTAACTTACTGCTCATATCTGTAAATTATATCTTAGAAGTCTAATTTATAACAAATGTGTTGGATCGATATCATACTTCCATCCACTCGGTAGTCTTTTTACAATCTGTAGAAGTATAGAGCGACGGGATGATTTGACGATCAATTGCCAGGTATATGTGCCACCTCTTTTTTCTTTAAAAGCTGGTGAAGGGCCTAGCAGTGTTATTCCAGGGTATTTATCAAGTAGTAATGTCTTGAGTTTTTCGGTTGATTTAATGACGTTTTCATACTTCTTTTTGCTATATTCAAGTTTTAATAGAAAAGTAAATGGTGGAAACTTGTGCTCTTGCCGAACTTTAATTTGTTGATTGTAGAATTGTTCCCAGTTTTTTGTCATTACTTGAGCTAAGAGTTTACTTTCGGGTTGAAGTGTTTGGATTACCGCTACGCTATCAGTATGACCACGACCAACTCTACCAATAGTTTGTGTAAGAATTTGGTAGGTTTTTTCGTCCGTTGTAAAATCCGGGAAAGAGAGCGAGCTATCTGCATCTAATATTCCGACTAATCCCAGATTTGGTATGTCGAACCCCTTTATGAGAATCTGGGTACCAATTATGATGTCAATTTGATTGTTTTGTATATGTGCCAGCTTTTTATCTAGTCTATCTTGAGTAAGGTTGTCTTTGTCGAAGCGAGCAATTACTGCACCAGGAAAGAGTTTTTGTATTTCATTTTCAACCTTCTTAGTGCCGGGGCCTGAGTAGATAATATTTGTGTTGTTGCAATCAGGACAGCTGGTTGGTGTTTTTTCGGATCTTCCACAAGTATGACAGCGCAAAATAAACTTATCTTCATGAAAAGTTAACGGCAACTCACAAGAAGAGCAAAGGTTTCTCCATCCACATTCCGTACAAGCAACTATTTTGGCGCTACCTCTTCTATTCAGAAATAGTAGTGATTGGCGACCCGTTTTAAGTTGTTTGTGTAGTTCATTAATTAATGTATTGCTTAAAAAATTCGATTGGGTAAACTCTTTATTATCTCGCCTGTTAATTAATAAAAGTCTACTGTTTTTATTATTTTTTTTGGCTAATTTTGTCATCCTAAGTATCGGTATCTTCTTTTCTTGGGCAATATACAGATCACTTATTGAAGGAGTTGCCGAACCGAATATTAAAGTGGAGTCATGAAGCTGAGCTAGTCTCGAAGCGACTCTTAGTCCGTGATACCTTGGAGTATTTTCTTGCTTATATCCGTCATCATGACATTCGTCAACAACTATCAATCCAATATTTATCATAGGAGCAAATAAAGCAGAACGTGTTCCGATAATAATCTGAGGATTCGGGTTTGTTAATGTTTGGGTCCAGGTTTTGCGTCTCTCGGTTTGCAATAACCCAGAATGTAATATCTGAATATTTGTATCTAAGTATGGAGCCAAATTTGAGTATAAATGCGGAGCAAGACCAATTTCTGGTACTAAAATCATACAGGATCTACCCGAAGAGATAGTTTTACTTATTAGCTCTAAGTAAACCCTGGTCTTGCCAGTTCCAGTGTCACCGTGGAGAATAAAACTACCAGGATTTGTTTGGATTGATTGCAGAATATTTGTTTGCTCAGATGTTAGGATGGGTGGGGTGGCTAGTTTGTGGTTATTTTCTTTAGGGTTTGTAGAGTAAATATCTTCTGTTCTGGGCCACGAGGGCGGTAGGAATAGTTGAGTTATTTGGCCACTTCCAGAAGGGTAATAGAATAGAAGCCAACTCAGCAACTTAAGGCTTTCTATTGGCAAGTGATGACTGCCATCAAGAAGTGTGTCTGATATGGGTTTCATTGCGACGCCTTTTGGGGCAGGTGCCGCACGTCGAATTATGCCCACGCAACTTTGATTGCGTAGATCAATCTTAACTATTGTGCCTGCAGATAATTTTACAGGAGAGGTATATGTTAACGGGAGACTACTGTGGTATTTATTGCTTCGAACCCATATTTCATAACAGTACATACTAAATATTATAGAAGATAATAAAGAAAACAAATAAAGACTTGAAATTCTTTACGAACTAGATATACTAGTATACGACGTTGTTCTAATGACAATATAGAAGCTTATGCTAGATACGTTTATAACATCACGAGTTAGAAGGAAGATTGTAGTCGTGTACGCCAAGTACCCCGACTTTAAAACTCATGTCCGTGGGCTTGCAAAGCTAATCAAAGAGGACGCTGGCAATATTCAGAGAGAGCTGAAAAAACTAGAGAAAATTGGCTTTCTAATATCCGAGAAACAGGGTAACACAAAAGTTTACTATACAAATAAGCATTTTATTATTTTTAAAGAGCTTCAGAGTATAGTTTTGAAGTCTCAAAGAGCCAGTCAGGCAAGAAAGAAAAGTAATTCTTGATAATTCCACTCTGTTAATGTACAATACATCGATATGATTCAAGTAACACGTAAAGATCCAAAAGAGTCGACCGAAAATTTACTGCGCCGGTTTACTCGTAAAGTACAGCAATCAGGTGTTTTAGCTGTTGCTAAACAAAACCAATATTTTGAAAAACCAATGAGCAAACGAGATAGACGTCAGAGGGCTATTATTCGTAATGAACGTAAAAATATTAAGGGTAGCAGTAAGCGAACTAGATTAGGTTAGTTTTTGATGAGCCTGAAACAGGTAATTGATCAAGACTTAAAAGAGGCTCTTTTAGCCGGTGATCGGCTGAAGGCCGACACACTTCGAATGATAAAGAGCGTTATTCTAAATCAAGAGATTGCACAAAATAAACGTGATTCTGGGCTAGACGATCAAGAAGTAATTGCCTGTTTACAAAAAGAAGCAAAAAAGCGTCAAGAAGCCTCCGATCTATATATTAAGGCAGGCTCTGTCGAGCGGTCAAAAAAAGAGTTGGACGAAAAGAAGGTTATTGAAGCATATCTTCCTGAAATGATGAGCGATTCTGAGCTTATCGAATTAACTAGAAACATAATATCTAAACATGGCAGTGCTTCAATACAAGATATGGGCGTTATTATAAAAAGTGTTAAAGAATCTAGCGATGGACGAGCGGATGGCGCAAGGATTGCTAGTATCGTTAAAGATCAGTTGAGTAGCAAATAATGGAGGTAGTTTTTTGATAATATTTACCGGAGTTGCGGGTTCTGGCAAAAGTGTTCAGGGTAAAATGCTAGCAGATTATTTAGGTTTGCCTTGGCTTTCAACCGGGGAGTTCCTGAGAATGCTTATTTCTGGGGAACGCCGAAAAGACATGCTTGCCGGAAAGCTGATTGAAGATAAAGAGATAATCTCGTTGGTTCAAAAAATATTTAATGTTGTAGACACAAAGAATGAGTTTATACTAGATGGCTTTCCGCGTACTGTGGCACAGGCAGATTGGTTGTTGAATCAAGCAAAACATGGTCAACTGAAATTGACGG
This sequence comes from Candidatus Nomurabacteria bacterium, assembly GCA_023898625.1. Lineage (NCBI taxonomy): Bacteria > Candidatus Nomuraibacteriota > Candidatus Nomurabacteria bacterium. The sequence goes on along the minus strand of CP060231.1, from coordinate 159,306 downwards.
CAGTCGTAAATCTGAAAGCGGATAAAAAAGCTGTTCGAAAACGCTTGCTGGCGCGAGGTCGACAAGATGACACCGAATCTGCAATTGAAGAGCGATTCAAAGAGTATAACAACTCAATATTACCTATCTTAGAGCATTTTAAAGATGCAGGTGTTCCGATACATGATATAACCGCAGATCAAGAGGTGGATATTGTTCAACGGTCTATTCGCAAGCAACTAAAGGTTTAGTTTTTTATGCATAATAAAATTAAAACACCTAAAGAGATTTCAAATATTAGACGTAGTGGTAGTATTCTTGAGCATGTGATACAATTTGTTGTTCAGTACACAAAACCCGGTATGTCGACAAAAGATCTTGCTGATTTATCATTATCAAAACTAAACGAACATCAGCATGCAAAACCTGTGTTTTTAAACTACCATGGCTTTCCGCACGTTATGTGTGTTTCAGTAAACGACCAAGTAATTCATGGTATACCGAAACCCAACAAGATACTTCATGATGGCGATGTTGTTAGTGTTGATTTTGGGGTGAATTACAAGGGCATGATTACTGATGCAGCTAGAACTTTCGTTGTAGGAAATACAAATTCATCAAAGCGACTTCTATTAGAAAAAACTGAACAAGCATTATTATCAGGAATATCAGTTGTTAAAAATACTGTTCGAGTTGGTACAATATCTTCAGCAATACAAAATGTTCTCGACGATGCAAAGCTAGGAATAGTAAGAGAATATGTGGGGCACGGCGTTGGTCATAAATTGCACGAAAACCCAAATATCCCAAATTATGGGGTAAAGAATACTGGCCCAGAACTACTTTCAGGAATGACTATAGCTATTGAGCCAATGGCAATGCTTGGAAATGAAAAAGTCTATGTTGAAAATGATGGATGGACTGTATCAACAAGTGATGGCTCATTGTCTGCGCATTTTGAAGATACAGTTCTTGTGACTGACGATGGATTTGAAATACTAACCAGATCTACTGAATAAATAATTTAATAACTTGATGTAAATAGAGTATAAGCGTTATACTGCTTGCATGCGTGAACAGCCACAACATTATGTAGGAATAGATATTGGTACCAGCTCAGTGCGGTGTATTGTTGGTGTTATCGACCAACAAGATCAAAGTAAAGTGTCAATTATTGGTCATGGTTTATCTACAAACCTTGGTATGCGTAAAGGTGTTATTGCTCATATTGACGATGTTACCGATGCCATAATCAAAGCAATTAATCAGGCTGAGCAGGTATCTGGTGTACACATTCAAAGCGCAACAGTAAATATTAATGGGTCACATATAGCTGGATTAAATTCTAGGGGTGTAGTTGCAATAAGCACAGCTAATAAGGAAATAACAACTTCAGACGTTTCTAGGGTAGAAGAAGCAGCAACTGTTATAAAGTTACCCCCAAATCGGGAAATAATACAAGTTTTCGCGAAAAACTATAGGATTGATGGCCAGGATAACATTAAAGATCCAGTAGGGATGCAGGGGATTCGACTTGAGGTAGATACGCACATAGTTACGGCTTTAAGTTCTAATTTAAAAAATGTTGATCTCGTTCTTGAAAAAGCACATGTCAGGCCAACTAACTATACTGTTTCTAGCTTGGCATCAGCCGAGGCAGTGCTATCTAGGCAGCAAAAAGAATCGGGAACATTACTTATTGATATAGGCGCTGGAACCACCAATATGGTTGTTGTGGAGGATGGAGAGGTTCAATATGTAGGGGTTATTCCAGTCGGAGGAATCCATCTTACTAACGATTTGGCTATCGGATTAAAAACCGACCTAGATATTGCCGAAGCAGTTAAAGTTCAGCATGCAGGGCTTGGCGACCAGGCTAAGATAGGTACTATAAGTGTTAGTATTCAGAAAAAGAATTATAGTTTTGATGCAGATGAAGTTGCAATGATTACTGAAGCTAGAGTTGAAGAATTATTCGAGCTGATTAGTAAAGAATTGAAAAGAATTCATAAATCACAAAAGCTACCTGGTGGCGTAGTAATTGTTGGTGGTATGGCTAAAATGCCCGGTATAGCAGACTTTGCGCGCGAAAAGTTACAACTTGCAGCACGTATTGGCAAAGCTCAGCCCATAGGGGGGTTAATAGATACAGTTAACGATCCTGCGTTTGCTACTAGTATAGGATTAATGATATTAGATATCTTACTACTACCAGCAAGTTCGCAAAGATCAGGAAGTGGTCATGACAACGGAAATGTATTCGGTGTCTTAGGTGGTGTTTGGCACAAAATTAAGAAAAATAAATAATAAACACATAACTTATTCACAGGAAAAAACAAAAAATTCGTGTGTAGCATTGCAGTTGTTCAATCACTCGCGTATACTAAATTTACGTAAGCAAGAATAATGAATAGGAAATATTAAATGCCACAAGTTGAACCAGCTATTGAAACATTCGCAAGCATTAAAGTAGTAGGAGTTGGTGGTGCTGGGGGAGCAGCCATTAACCGTATGGTAGAGTCAGGTGTTGATGGTGTGGAGTTTATTGCAATCAATACCGATGCGCAGGCATTACATCACTCTAAGGCTACAAAAAAAATTCATATTGGCAAAGATGCTACTAGAGGACTAGGCGCCGGCGCAGATCCTTCTGTGGGTGAGCGCGCCGCTCAAGAATCAATAGATGAAATTCAAAAAGCAATTCATGGTGCTGATATGGTATTTGTTACGATTGGCGCCGGTGGGGGCACTGGTAGTGGAGCGGGACATATTGTTGCGAAGGTGGCTAAAGAAGAAAATGCTTTGGTTGTAGGCTTTGCTACCAAACCATTTGCTTTTGAAGGTGAAAAACGCCGAAAAAATGCGGAATCTGCAATCGATAACTTGCGCAGTGCAGTAGATACGCTAATTATTATTCCTAACGACAGATTATTACAAACAATCGATAGGCAAACCCCATTAATGGAGGCTTTCAAGGTTGCAGATGATGTTTTGAGGCAAGGTGTTCAAGGGATATCTGACCTAATAACCGTACACGGGCTTATTAACCTTGACTTTGCAGATGTTAAGGCGGTTATGAGCAATGCTGGCTCGGCATTAATGGGTATTGGTAGAGCTAGTGGCGAAGACAGAGCCGTAAAGGCAGCTCAACAGGCCATAGAGTCTCCATTGTTAGAAGTCTCGATTGATGGCGCTCGTGGTGTTTTGTTCAATGTTATTGGTGGCAATGATATGACTATGCACGAGATTAATACCGCAGCTGAAACCATCACAAATGCAGCTGACGGAGACGCAAATATTATATTTGGAGCAACAATAAGTCCAGATTTAGGCGATGAGATTATTATTACGGTTGTGGCAACGGGTTTTGATAGCTCGTATTTTGCTAACCGAAAAACGGCAAATATTGAAGAAAAGCCAACCAAAGCGAATAAGTCGAGTAGCCCCAAAGAAGATGAGGATATATCGAGTATAAATATGGACTTAGAGGACAAATCTGAAAATACGCACGATGTATCGGATTTTCATAATGATACGCCTATGCCAAATATTTGGGCGATAGATCACGAGAACGACAATGAGGCAACACAAAATCAGCCATCCGAAAACGAGGCAGAGCATATTGATGATGAGTTAGAAAAGCCCTCATTTTTACGCAGATTTAGAAAACGGAACAACCAAAAATCATCAGATAAGCACCCTGAGTAAACTTAGTCTAACGTAATAAATAATACAGCAGAAAATACTTGAATTACGCTACTTGTAGGGGTATGCTTGTAAGCATAGACACTATATATAGATTAAGTGTTCGTACATTATTAAACATAAAATTGCGAAATAGGAGTAAATAATGCGATGTAATCAATGTCAAAACGCCGACACAAAGGTGATTGAGTCGCGTGACGTTGCTGAAGGTGAATCTATTCGTCGTCGTCGCTCTTGTCAGAAATGCAATAATCGATTTACGACTTATGAACGTATTGAGTATCCTCAACTAGTAGTAATCAAACACAATGGTACGCGGGAGCTTTTTAATCGAGATAAGTTGTTAAGTGGGTTGCATAGAGCATGCGAAAAAACAACTATAACTAGTGTACAAATTGAGAAAATTGTTTCGAATGTAGAACAAAAGTTATATAGTTGTGGCGAACCCGATGTCTCTTCATCTAAGATAGGCGAGCTTGTTATGGATAACCTAGCAAACGTTAATGAAGTTGCATACGTTCGATTTGCTAGTGTGTATCGACGCTTCAAAGATATAGCTAGTTTTGAGCAAGAATTATCGCAAATACGTCAACATCAAACAGAGCAAGAAAAATCTGCATAGAAATACTGTAGTTTTTCTGGCTCCTCACAGCTCTTAATATGAGTTGAGAATTGTGAGGAGCTCAAACATCTATCATTGGTCGATAAGTGATATGATGAGGACTCTAAATAAAAACAAAATAACAATATAAAGTGAGGGTATTATGGGACAAACAACTACACTGGGTGTTGGTCGCTTCTTTACGAAGCCCAAAACTAAAGCATACGATCAATTAAAATGGGTAAAAAGAGACTCGATTATTAATAATCCGATAACAAACGTCAATGTTTTTGAACAAAGAGGCGTTGAATTTCCGGATGGATGGTCGGTTAACGCAATAAATATTGTTGCGCAAAAGTATTTTTCTGGAACCCCGGGTACTGATGAGCGCGAAAATAGCCTGCGTGATTTGATTAACCGGGTGGCCGACACGATAGTTAGACAAGGATTGCAAGAAGATTACTTTGAATCTAAAGAGGAAGCAGAAGATTTTAAGCAAGAGTTAAAGTATATTTTGGCAACCCAAAGAGCATCTTTTAACTCACCAGTTTGGTTTAATATTGGCGCTACGGATAGATCTCAACAGGCTAGTGCTTGTTTTATTTTGGGTATTGAGGATACAATGCCAGCAATTTTAAATTGGTATAAAGAAGAGGGAATGATCTTTAAGGGTGGGTCTGGTTCTGGTGTTAACCTGAGTCCAATTCGATCATCTGCAGAGAAGCTAGGCAAGAGCGCTGGTACGGCTAGTGGTCCATTGAGTTTTATGCGTGGCGCAGATGCTTCTGCTGGAGCTATTAAAAGTGGTGGCAAAACACGACGTGCAGCCAAGATGGTTATTTTAAACGCCGATCATCCAGATGTAGAAGAATTTATCTGGGCAAAGGCAATTGAAGAGCGGAAAGCTAGGGTACTGCAAGAATCTGGATTTGATATGAGCTTGGATGGTAAAGATGCATTTTCTGTGCAATATCAGAATGCCAACAATTCTGTTCGCGTAACAGATGAATTTATGCAAGCAGTGGTTGACGATGCAGACTGGGACCTAAAAGCGGTTACAACTGGTAAAACAGTTAAAACGATAAAGGCTCGTAAATTGATGCGCCAATTTGCTGAGGCGGCTTGGGAGTGTGCAGATCCGGGTATGCAGTTCGACACAACTATCAATAAATGGCACACTGCACCAAACGCCGGGCGCATTAATGCTTCAAACCCATGTAGTGAATATATGCACCTTGATAATTCTGCATGTAATCTTGCCTCCATTAACTTGCTTAAATATTTAAATAAAGACGGTACGTTTGATATAGAAGCCTTTAAGCATACCGTAGAGGTGATGTTTACGTCACAGGAAATACTAGTTGGTTATTCGGAATATCCAACAGAAGGTATAGGAAAAAATGCACGTGCCTACAGAGAACTTGGCTTAGGTTATGCAAATCTTGGGGCATTATTGATGGCACAGGGCTTGCCTTATGACTCTGATGAAGGTCGTGCTCAGGCTGCAACAATTACTGCGCTGATGACGGGTCATGCATATGCAACGAGTGCTAGGATCGCCAGAAGAGTCGGACCATTCAGTGGGTTCCATAAAGATCGCGAGGCAATGCTGAAAGTCCTTAAGATGCATCGCGCAGAAGTTTCAAATATTGACGCTGGTTTAGTGTCTGAAGATCTTTTGAGTGCCGCAACAGAGTCATGGGATGATGCAGTTGAGCTGGGGAATATGTTTGGCGTGCGCAATTCGCAGGCTAGCGTTTTGGCTCCAACAGGAACCATTGGTCTGATGATGGACTGCGACACAACAGGTATCGAACCAGACCTAGGTCTTGTGAAAGTCAAGAAGCTAGTCGGCGGTGGTACCATGCATATTGTTAACCAAACAGTTCCGCGAGCACTAAAAACACTAGGCTATAATAAGTCGCAAATTGACGCAATTATCGACTATATAGATACCGAAAAAACTATTATCGGTGCGCCACACATCAAGAAGGAGCACCTGGCTGTTTTTGCTTGTTCAATGGGTGATAATGCTATTCATTATATGGGTCATGTAAAGATGATGGGCGCCGTTCAGCCATTCTTGTCTGGGGCGATTAGCAAGACAGTAAATATGCCTGAAGATGTTAGCGTCGAAGATGTTGAGCAATTACATATAGAGTCATGGAAGCTTGGATTAAAGGCGGTGGCAATCTATCGAGATAACTGTAAAGTAGCCCAGCCGTTATCTATGGCCAAGAAAGAAGGATCCGAAAAAACAGAATCTGCACCTGTTCAGTCAAACGAAGATAAGATTGTAGTTAAGGGTGCCGTAAGACGAAAGCTACCACGAGTACGCGCCAGTAAGACCTATCACTTTGAAATTGCCGACCTGGACGGATACTTTACTGTTGGGGAATACGACGATGGTACACCAGGTGAAGTATTTGTGAACATTTCAAAGCAAGGCTCAACCCTGTCTGGATTAATGGATTCGTTTGCCATATCTATGAGTCACGGGTTGCAGTATGGGGTTCCACTAAAGAGTTATGTTAAGACTTTGCGTGGCACTAGTTTTGCGCCAGCAGGAATTACGGATGATGTGGATATTCGAACAGCTACTTCTATAACAGATTATATAGTTAGAAGATTAGCTCTTGATTATCTGCCATTTGATGATCGCTTAGAGCTTGGATTAGCGTCAATTGATGATATGCCAGAAGAGCAAACTTCGCTGATTGACGAACCAGAAGTTGATACAGTAGATTCAAAAGAAGTTGCTACGGAAACGATAAGCTTACCAATCGAAATGGTAAAACAGGCAAAAGCTAGTAATAAGCAAGCATCTATCAAGGATGATAATGCTCCACTTTGTTTTAATTGTGGCAACCAAACTCAGCGTTCAGGTAGCTGTTACGTGTGCACCAGTTGTGGTAGCACCACAGGATGTAGCTAGAAGACATAAATAGTAAGGTTCGGTGCTTAGGTAAAGTCGCACCGAACCTTACAGATAATTACAGTTATCTGTGGTACACTAAACTGTATGAAACTGATTGTGCTTTATCGACCAAATTCAGAATTTGCTCGAGGAGTTGAACAGTATGTACGCGAGTTTCACGATCGTACAGGCAAAGATATCGAGTTGTTAAATATTGATACTCCAGATGGAATCTCAAAAATGAAGCTATACGATGTGTTAGATCATCCAATTTTTTTGGCATTAGATAACGGTGGGTCTTTGTTGCAGAAATGGAGTGGAAATCCATTACCGTTAATTAATGAACTTTCAGCATATGGTGAAGTTAAGTAAAAACTTGTTAATTACCTCTGTTTATTGTAAACTGATTGTGTAAATACGTTCCAGTTTGGATGAGTGGCTATCAACCACGAAGTAGCAAGAAGAAAGTCGTTAGACAAGTAGACCTCGCCGGGTAAGCCCGTAACAGCCGTTAAATAAGAGCTAAAAAAGTGATAAGCACTTCTTTTAGAAATCGGATGGTACCGTCCTAGTACGCTGGGATTCCGATAGCTAAAAGGAGTGTTTTTAATTTTAGAAAGGTCGAATATATGGCTCAAAAAGTTCTGCAAAAAGCTAAACAGTCAAAAAAAGATGAGTTTTATACTCAGTCAAAAGACATTGAAGACGAGTTGCGATATTATAAAGCTCAATTTAAGGGTAAAACTGTTTATTGTAACTGCGATGACCCATATGAGAGCAATTTTTTTCGTTACTTTGTATTAAACTTTAAGCAGTTAGAGCTAAAATCACTGATTACGACCAGCTATAAGCCGTCGCCGATAGATGAAGTGCAACTAACACTATCTTTGGGGATAGAAGAGCCAAAAATGCCTAAACAAAAAGGTCGTCCAAAAGTTAAAGCAAAACGATTTGTTATCAATGATGTTGGTGATATTGATGGCGATGGAGCATACAATCTAGCCGATGTTGCCAAGCAACTTCAGATAAACAAAAACAACGAATGGGTGACACTTAAAGGTGACAAAGATTATCCAGCCGGCGATTTTCGCAGTAAAGAATGCGTAGCGCTACTAGAAAAAGCAGATATCGTGGTGACGAATCCACCATTTAGTCTTTTCCGCGAATATATCGCACAGCTGGTGGAGCACGATAAAAAGTTTTTGATAATTGGCAATAAAAATGCGATTACCTATAAAGAAACTTTCAGTTTGATAAAAGATAATAAACTGTGGTTGGGCTATCGTAATATCAATAGTGATATGTGGTTTGAAGTACCGGAGGATCAAGCTTATGAAAAGATGGTTGACGGCAAAAAAGTAAAGCACATTATGGCCTGTTGGTTTACTAATCTAGACACAACCAAACGACATGAAGAGTTTGAGATGTATCGTAGCTATACCCCAGAATTGTACCCGCACTATGACAACTATGATGCAATAAATGTTAATGTAGTGGCTGATATACCCAAAGATTATACAGGAGTGATGGGCGTACCGATAACTTTTTTGGATAAATTTAATCCCAGTCAATTTAAACTTTTGGGACAGATGGTAACAACAAAAATTGATGATTTTAACTTCGGATATCCATACTTAAATGGAAAGAAAATTTATGCACGTATTTTAATTAAAAACAAGAAAGTAGAGAAATAAGTATTATGAAAATTGATTTACATCGTATCAAAATCCGTGTCGCCCTTGCTGGCTTTCAGGACAATGCCGAACACGGCGTAGTTGCATATAATGGTGAACTTGATGTTCGCCCAAAATATCAGCGAGAGTTTGTTTATAGTGGCAAACAGCGTGATGAAGTAATTCGCACAGTTCGCCAAAACTTCCCGCTCAATGTCATGTATTGGATGGTGCGTGGCGACGGCGGTTATGAGGTGCTTGATGGGCAGCAACGAACGATTAGCATCGGACAATATATTAACGGTGATTTTTCGGTTGATGATTTATTTTTTCATAATCTAACTGCCGAGGAGCAAGAGGCAATACTTGAATACGAATTGATGATTTATTTTTGCGAAGGGACAGATAGCGAGCGATTAAAATGGTTTGAGGTCATTAATATCGCTGGCGAAAAACTAACTCCGCAGGAAATTCGAAACGCTGTTTATACTGGGACATGGCTATCGGACGCCAAGCTGAAGTTTAGTAAAAGTAACTGCGTAGCGTATCTGCTGGCTAGCGATGGTGGGCAATTGGTGGCGGGAGCACCTTTGCGTCAGGAAATCCTAGAAAAAGCTTTATCTTGGATAAATAAGGGCGAAATCCGTGACTACATGGCTCGTCATCAACACGACAAAAACGCCGATGAATTATGGCGATATTTTCAGGACGTGATAGCGTGGGCACGGCGGATATTCCCAAATTATCGGGGTGAGATGAAAAATGTGCCGTGGGGCGAGCTTTATAATGAGCATAAAGACGATGATTTGAATGCCGACGAGCTAGAGCGGGAAGTTTCTCGGCTGATGCAAGATGATGATGTTACTAGCAAGTCGGGGATATATTCTTATCTTTTGACGGGTCATGAGAAATATCTCTCGGTGCGTAGTTTCTCTGATCGGATGAAGCGTGAAGCTTACGAAAGGCAAAAGGGAGACTGTGTAGCTAGAGGCGCAGTGTGTGGTGGCAAGCATTGGGAGATCGGCGAAATGGAGGCCGATCATATTACGCCGTGGAGTGAAGGCGGCAAAACCGTAAGTGAAAACTGTCAAATGATATGTAAAGAGGATAATCGCAGAAAGAGTGATAGATAGGAACAAAATGAAATTTAAAATGGTTATAACGCCGAATCTTAAATACTCATCAAGCCTACTGCGTAAGGCAGCAGGCAGTAAGATTTTATTTATGGATGAAATACGAACTAAAGTACAACGTAAATTGGAAGGCAAGCAATGAAAAAACCCCGCAAGGACGCGCACGAGCGAGGTATTTTCAATATTGAATACTTCAATTATAACATAGCCATAAAATATAATCAACGAAAAGGAATGAGATGAAATTTAAATCAGGCACACGACGCAAGCCAATTGAATACGAAAAAGATATCATTAAGCAGTGGAAGCAGAATAAAACTTTTGAAAAATCGGTTGAGCAAAGGCCAGAGAATAAGCGGTGGGTGTTTTATGACGGCCCTCCGTTTTTGACTGGCACGCCTCATCACGGACATTTATTGGTTTCTGCCATAAAAGACACAGTTGCACGATACCAAACTATGCAAGGTCACCGTGTAGAGCGAGTTTGGGGTTGGGACTGTCATGGTTTGCCAGCCGAAGTGTTTGTAGAAAACCAACTAGGCATTAAAAACAAAAAAGAAATCGGCACCAAGATTAGTATTGCCGATTATGTGCAAGCTTGCCGAACGGCGATGGTAAAAACCGGTACCGAGTGGGAAGACACGATTGACCGGATCGGCAGGTGGGTAGAGTTTAAGGGTGCCTATAAAACTATGGATAACGAATACATGGAATCGGTTTGGTGGGCATTTAAAGAGCTTTATGAAAAGGGCAAGATTTATGAGGGTGAGAAAATTCTAATTTACTGCACCAAAGACGCCACGCCAATTAGTAAAAGCGAAGTAGCAATGGAAAATAGCTACCAAGTAGATACAGACCCAAGTGTATTTGTGTACTTTCAGATAGAAGATACCGATGAATATTTGCTTGCCTGGACAACCACGCCCTGGACTTTGCCAGCTAACGTAGCGATTGCCGTTAATTCGGCAATTGAATATTCGCTTGTGCAATATGGTGATAAAAAGTTTTACATTGCAACTGACGCAATAAAGAAAGTATTAACAGATAAAAAGCATCAACTACTAGATTTTAAAGTATTAAAAACAGTGTTGGGCAAAGAGTTAATTGGTCTAAAATACAGTCCGCTGTTTGAAAACCGCGGCCCAGAGGCCCATATTGTTTTAGAAGCCGATTTTGTTACAGCCGAAGACGGCACGGGAATTGTTCATGAAGCACCAGCTTATGGCGAGGAAGACTACGAGCTTTGCAAAAAAGCTGGTATTCCGATTGTGTCTATTGTTGACGAAAACGGTCATTACACCGAAGGGCGTTGGCTTGGCAAAAATATATGGGAAGTAAATAAAGAGATAGCAAAAACACTGGTAGCAGAGGAGAAAGCCCTCAAAGTAGAGTATATCCAGCACGACTACCCGCACTGCCATAGGTGTGGCACAAAGCTGATGTACCGTGCCCACCCCAGCTGGTTTATGGATATTCAAGCTCAAAAGCATGAAATGTTAAGTGCAACCGATAAAACAAGATGGGTGCCAAAAGTGCTGCAAGAAGGTAGGTTCCATAACATCATAGAATCTGCACCAGATTGGAACCTTAGCCGTGATCGTTATTGGGCAACGCCAATTCCGGTTTGGAAGGGTGTACGCACTGATGGAACGGAGGTAGTACGAGTTTTTGGTAGTTATGAGGAGTTTGCAAAAGAAACCGGTAAAAAACTGAACGATTACCACTTGCCAATGGTTATGGACGTAACTTTTGAGTGCGATGGTGTGCAGATGCGTCATATTGGGAAAGTGCTAGATTGTTGGTTTGAGAGTGGATCTATGCCATTTGCACAGTTTCATTATCCGTTTGAAAATAAGCAGCAGTTTGAAGACGGTTTTCCGGCTGATTTTATCACCGAAGCGATTGATCAAACTAGAGGCTGGTTTTATAGCCTAACAGCTGTAAATGTAGCTTTGTTTGGCAAGTCGCCATATAAAAACTTAATTTGTACCGGTTTTGTAATGGCGTCGGATGGTAGGAAGTTGAGTAAAAAACATAAAAACTATACTGATCCAGTTGAGCTTATGGATAAAGTTTCAGCAGACGCTTATCGTTTTACATTGATGACAAGTCCATTAACCAGTGGAGACAACTTTGTGCTTCAAGATAAAGACCTAAATGATGTTGCGCGTAAACTTGGTATGGTTTGGAATATGTACGACTTTTTCACAATGTATGCCGAGGTAGACAACTTCACATTTCCGTATGATGCTTCGTCGTCAGATGCGTTCCTCTTTCACGGTATGTCAAATACCGCTCAATCCGGTACTCCTGACTTCTCGTTTCATATCGGAACTGAGAAGTTGTTTCCGGTTGAAGTAGACATTAAAAAACTTAATAATCCTTTGGATATATGGATTATAAGCCGGGTACATCAGCTTATTAAAGAAGTTGGTCAAAATATGAGTAAGTATCAGTTAGCCGATGCAACAAGACTAATTTTGCCGTTTATTGATGATGCATCTAATTGGTATGTCCGCCGGAGCCGACGCCGGTTTTGGAAAAGTGGTGATGATGAGGATAAGAACGACGCTTATCGCACATTACACTATGTATTAGTGCAGTTAAGTATGATTTTAGCTCCGTTTACACCGTTTTTAGCAGAGGAACTGTATCAAAAATTAACAGGCGGTGAATCTGTACATTTACTTGACTGGCCAAAGGTTGGGCAAATAAATGAACAAGTGGTGGACGATATGCATAATTTACGAACATATGTGAACGAGGGCTTAAGCTTGCGGGCTAAAAATCAAATAAAAGTGAGGCAACCACTGCAAACAGTCACAATACCTGAAAACGGCAAAGTGTTTGATTTTAATGAAATTTTAAAAGAAGAATTGAATGTTAAAGAAGTAAAAAAAGGTGAATTTAATTTAGACCTAGAAATAACAACTGAGCTAAAAAGCGAGGGCTTAGCCAGAGAAGTCATAAGGCAAGTTCAAAACGCCCGCAAGGTAAAAGACTTAAAAGTTGATGCAAAGATAAATCTACTGCTTTCAACAGAAGACGATGATCTCATCAGTGCAATCAAAAGCTACAAACAGCAAATTTCTGAAGAAACTCTAGCAAATAAATTAACAATAAAAGACCCAACAAATAAAAGCTTGTTACCGGTTAAGATTGAACAGTACAAACTGATAATTGAAATAAATTAATAAATAACTATCAAAAACTTTAAGGGGTTTACAGGTTACAACATATCTGTTAAACTTGTTTAGTAAATTATAAAAAAGGTAGAAGTAAATTAATGAAAAAAGCAGTAATCGCCACCGGCGGCAAACAATATATCGTAACTGAAGGCGAAACTCTAGAAGTAGAGCGTATTAAAAATGAAAAGGCAAATATAAGCTTTACACCACTATTAATTATAGACGGAGACAAGACAATTATTGGTCAACCAGAAGTTGATGGTGCAAAAGTTACTGCAAAAATCGTTGAAGAAACTAAAGCCGATAAAGTAACCTCAATCCGCTATAAAGCTAAAAAACGGGTCAAGAAAGTTCGTGGTCATCGCCAAATCTTGACTAAACTTTTAATTGACAAAATAACAGCCAAATAAAAAAACTGTATTTAATAGTCTATTGTAAACAAGTCTAGAATATGGTATAATGATAACTATATGAATAAAAGACCTGAGCATGAAACTGTCCATGAAAGAATGGCATCTGATGAGTTCCAGGAAAAATTATTTTATAGAGGACTGTCCTCTATAAAGTGGTGAGCAAGTGCATTACTCTTGACAGGCTACTACTATTGCCATAAGCTTATTGTAATAGCTGTAATAGCTGTAATAGCTGTAATAGCTGTAATAGCTGTAATAGCTGTAATAGCTGTAATAGCTGTAATAGCTGTAATAGCTGTAATAGCTGTAATAGCTGTAATAGCTGTAATAGCTGTTTGGTAGGTGCCAAAAAGGTTATAACTATAAAAAGCCCTACAAGGTAACATTAATAATCTAACTAATATTGTAGGAGCTAGAATTAATCCATGCAAAATCAAACCATAACTCAAACTCTTAATATAGTAGTAGGCAATACCCCAGCTAACGGAAACTTAGCTAATACTGGCTCGCAAATCAAACTACTACCAATCATTGCCATTATTTTAATTACCCTAAGCTTACTTACTTGGTACTTAACTTCTCGCCGTTTAGGCTCTCGTTATAAACTAAAAACTCGTAGTTTAGGTGTTTTCTTGGCTCTTTCATTAGCCGTAGTTGGCCTAACTATTAACTCTCACTTTGCCCAAGCCACCCCAACCCTAACTCTTGGCACCGGCCAAAACAACATTAATGTAACTATCCCTAATGGTGGCGGATCGGTAAACTCCACCACAAACCTAACCACCGGCACAGTCAACTCAAGTGGGTACACCCTAACCGCCCAACTCCAATCAACTGAACCAGGCATAGCTATTGGCATAAAAGGCGGAGAAATAGCCACCAATACCACCCTAGTTCCAAACGCCACTCCGCTAACTCTAAAAACCACCAGTTCAGCAACCAGTAATGACACAACAGAAGCCACCCTATACTTCACCATAGACGACACAGTAACAGCTGGCACCAAACAATTACAACTAACCTATAATGCTACCGACAACCCATCAATAATTCCACCAGCTCCAACCACCATGCAAGAGCTAACATCATCCTATTGCCAAGATAACATGACAATCTATGATGGCTCTAACAACGAAGCTATCCTAACCCTAACAGACGCTAGGGGAGACAACCAAACCTACCAAGTAGCCAAACTAGCCGACAACAACTGTTGGATGCTCAACAACCTAAAACTAGGTTCAAATTCAGGTACAACTCTACTTACACCCCAAGACACAGACATAACTAGTAACTTCACCCTGCCACAACTCTACTCTGGCTCTGACTCATCACACGCTAGCTTCGACACCCCAGAAGCCTACAACATACCAACCGCACTCAGAGTCACAAGTGGCTGGGAACATTCAACCAGTGGCACCTGGAGCCTAAATATATCCACTCCAATCTCTACCACCGTTGGCCCATTTCCGTATGATGTTGACGGCGATACAGTAGCTACAGCCCTAACTACAGCCGTAGGCCAAACCGTAACCACCAGCCGTTCTAGCCAACTTGATGGCAACGGTACCACTGCATTTACCTGGTCAACCCTAGATAACAGCTGGAACATCACTATAGACACATCTAACTTAGTCCAAAACGATGGACCCGGTATTTCTACCGCCGAAGTAACTAACTCAGATGACTACGGCAACCTCTACAATTGGCCAGCTGTAACCGCAGGAGAATCCAGGACCTCCCACGATGAGAATGCCGGCAATGCCCCACACTCCATCTGCCCTAAAAACTGGAGACTACCAATCGGTGGAATAGATACTAACACAGGCATACCCCTCTCAACCAACGAATTCAACGAACTAAGCGCTAAAATGGCAGGTTTCCCAAATGGCCAAGACCCCACCTACTTAAGCAATTACGGGGAACATTACCAAAACTGGCAACCTAACGGCCCATTTAAAGGACAATTTGCTGGCCTCTGGAATGGGGGCTTCGGCGACCAGGGCGGCGGCGGCGGCCTGTGGTCAAGTTCGGCTTTCCCGGATACTGCGGATAACGCTTTCCTCGCGGTCTTCTTTTCTGGCTTCGTTCTTCCTGGCCACGTCGTCGATCGGGCTTTCGGTATTGGGGTTCGCTGTCTCTTGTAAAAAATTAAATATGGCCACAAAGCGAGGCATGGCGGTTAGGGGTGACCACCCCTAACCCCGCCGAGTCGACTGGCCATATTTTACACTAGAATTATCCCCCATCAGACAATAGAAATACAGCATGGCTAAAGATACTCCAGCAACCACTAAGGCTTCAGATATTCGCAAAGAATGGCTAGTAAAAGAGCTCAATAAAGCCTATCAGCGTGCTAAGATTGGCAAATCTAATAAAGCCGAAGTAATTGCTTTTACAAAAATCGCCAAAGCTGAAATATCGGCACTTGCCCATGAAATTGACACACGTAGTTACGCCCCACGCCCATCAACAGCCTTTATTGTAAACAAGCCTGTCAAACGAGAGATTTTTGCAGCTAACTTCCGTGATAGAGTTGTTCATCACTTTTTGTTCAACCAAGTAAATAGTTGGTGGGATGCAAGATTTATTGAAGATAATTATAGTTGCCGAGTAGGCAAGGGCACACTTTATGGTATTCGTCGGCTTGACCATCATATTCGTTCTGTTAGCCTAAATTATACTCGCCCTGCCTATGTACTTAAGCTAGATTTACTAGGATATTTTATGAGCTTAGACCGTAAAAAACTCTATACACGGGCGATGTGGGGGCTAGACAGGCAATACCCAAACCAAGGACACGCCTACCAAGTTTGTAAATATCTATGGAAGGTGATTATTTTTAATGATCCAATAAAAAATGCAATATTTAATTGCCCTCGAAGTGCTTGGCGTGGTTTACCACCCAGCAAAAGCCTGTTTCATCAGCCCAAAGGGCGAGGGATTGCTATTGGTAATCTGACTTCTCAGCTACTTAGTAATATCTATCTGGATCAATTAGATAGATTTGTGACATTTGATCTAGGCTTTAAGCATTATGGGCGCTACGTTGATGATTTTTATATTGTCTCTAGTAATAAAAACGAGTTAGTTAAAGTTACCAAGACAATAGAAAACTATGTGAGCCAGCATTTAGACTTGCTACTGCATCCACATAAACGGCATTTGCAGGAACACAATCGTGGCGTGGCCTTTCTCGGTGCAGCCATCTACCCATTTCGATTGCATCCGGGCAAACGCTTAAAACGTAACCTGCTCTTGGCCCTCTCAAACCCTGATTGTTCAAAAGAAACAGAGGCTTCGTATCGAGGGCTAGTCAAGCATTATAAATACAAAAGACTTCTCAGTGGTATGAAACTTCGGGGGGGGGGGTACAATAAAAGTATGCTTGGGCTGGCTTAAGGCGGGCGGTGCTTGGTGGTAATTATATCTCGTTGTCCGATTAACAGTCAGATATATAAGCATAAGTAAGAGACAATGCTCACTGGTCTTAATTTGTTGAGGCTAGTTCTTTACGGATGGTGCCGCCAAGGTCCGCCTATACTCAGTATGCTGAGTATAGGGTAACGAGTAGTATTGCTAGTGCGCAGTGGCTGGTTGCTGTTTGCTGGCAACTGGAATGAGGGCTTCGACGACCAGGGCGACAACGGCAACCTGTGGTCAAGTTCGGCTTTCCCGGATACTGCGGATAACGCTTTCAACGCGAACTTCAATTCTGACAACGTTAATCCTGGCAACAACGACAATCGGGCTAACGGTATTGGGGTTCGCTGACTCTTAACGGTATTAAGAACCGTATATTTTAATTTCTATATTGAGATAATTGCGTGAAAATGGTACTCTAAAGAGTGAAAAGCATGAGGGTATGAGACATATAATTGCAATTTTGAACCAAAAAGGGGGTGTTGGCAAAACGACTAGCACTATAAATATTGGTGCATATTTAGCCAAAATGGGTCGCTCGGTTTTGGTGGTTGACCTAGATCCTCAAGGTAATGCAACCAGTGGGCTTGGTCAGCAAGGAAATTTTGATTCAACAACTTACGATGTATTATTAGGGCGGGCAAACTTGAGCGAGGTGATAATAGATTTAGACGAATCAAATATTTCTTTAGTGCCAGCAAATGCGAACCTGGCTGCATCCGAGGTTGAGTTAGTTTCTCAACCAGATAGAGAAAGTCGTTTACGTCAAAGCCTGGCACATGCGTCTCACGATTATGTTTTAATTGACTGTCCACCTTCGCTAGGTTTATTGAGCATCAATGCGTTAACAGCCTCAGATTATGTAATTATTCCAGTACAAGCTGAGTATTATGCCCTAGAGGGTTTGACCCAGTTATTAGGGACAATTCAAAGAGTGCGCAAAGGGCTTAATCCAGACTTAAATTTGTTGGGTGTAGTAGTTACGATGTATGATAGTCGAACCTCTTTATCAGAAAGTGTTTACAAAGAGCTTCAAAAACATTTCAAACAAAAACTATTCAAAACCGTTGTTCCTAGAAATGTTAGATTAGCTGAAGCTCCAAGTCATGGAAAGACAATACTGGCTCACGATAAGTGGTCCAGGGGGGCAAGGGCATATAAAGCATTAGCAAAGGAGATTGATCAAAATGTCAGGTAAAACTGGGCTTGGCAGAGGGCTCGACGCATTGATTCCAGAAGAGTTCGACTCTTCAATTTTAGAGAATAACGAACGTGTACAAAATTTGCCGATTAATAAAGTAATACCAAATCCTGAACAACCCAGGAAGCATTTCGAAGAAGAAGCCCTTAATGAGCTAGCAAAATCGATTAAGAATCATGGAATCGTGCAACCGTTAATTGTAACGAAATATAACGATGATTATCGTATTATTGCCGGCGAAAGACGTTGGCGTTCTGCTAAGATTGCTGGACTAAAAGAAGTGCCTGCAGTCGTCAGATCCTTAAAACTAATCGAAGAGCTAGAAGTGGCAATAATTGAAAATGTTCAAAGAGTCGACCTCTCACCACTTGAACAGGCACAGTCGATAGAGAGACTACATGATCAATTCAATCTCAGCTATGCAGAAATTGCGAAAAAACTTGGCAAGGCAGTTCCGACTATCCACAACACAGTCAGACTTTTGCAGTTGCCAAAATCAGCTATGCAGGCGTTAAAAAATGGACAGATTTCTGAAGGTCATGCACGAGCCATCCTGGCATTGAAGGAAGACTCACAAAAGCAAGCAGACTTATTAGAGTCGGTTTTAAAATTTGGTTGGTCGGTTCGCCAGGCCGAACAATTCGTTACGGCTAGTCGTCAGGAAGAAAAGAAATCAACCAAAAAAGTTAAAGAACATATGGCAACTACTAACACTCAAACAGAAGCTTTAGCAAAAAGGCTCAACACGTCTATTAATATTAGACGAACAGCCAAGGGTGGAAAACTTGAAGTTTATTTTAAAGATGACGATGACTTGAAGCGAATAACCACAGAGTTAATTGGTTAAAAAGTACGAGCTTTATTGAGTGGGAATATACGCATCCCAAGCTTACCAACTATTGTACTATCATCAATAGGTCCAAAATATCGAGAGTCAAGTGAGTTTCCACGGTTGTCGCCCATAACGAATACTTGACCTGGCTGAACAGTAACATCTACATTTCCATTTGTAGTGCTAAATGACTTGCTGTATTCTTTGTCTTTATCGGGATTGAATCCATCTGGATGTTCTTTGTTGAACACAGTTACGGTACCGTCTTTTACAACTACTCTCTCACCAGGCAAACCAATAACGCGCTTGACCAATTGTCTAGATTCTCCACCGCTGACTCCACCCGATTCATCGAGAGTGAATATAATTATTTGATATCGTGGGGGAATATAGTCACTTCTAGTGATTCTGGCAAGTGTGCGATCGATCTTGCTAACAATCAGAAGGTCTTTATTATGTAGGGTTTGTTGCATGCTTGGTCCGTCTACTTCGTATGACTGAATAACAAAGACAATCAAAAAAAGTGCCAATAATGGTGCTGCCAAGAATAGAATGACGGTCGAGATGATACTTTTTATGGTGTTCGATTTTGACTCAGCTGATGATTCCTCTTGACTAGGGTCTTGTTCTTCTTGTGGGTCTTGAGGAGAAAGTGGTGAGACTTGTTCGGGTTGTGGGTTATTTGCTGGAGGGGAATTTGAGTAGTCAACAGGCGATGATGATTTGATTTCTGACATATCAGTCTATAACTATACGTTAATGTCGGTAAAATTGCCATAATTGTTTTGGAATTTAATTTTGATATGACTACCATAACGGCTATACTAAAACACACGTGCTATGGATAATTTTAGAAGATCTAAACGTGTAAATTCTGGTAATATTGATGGGTTGATCGGAGGGCGAAGGCGTCCTTCAATAAACATGAAACCTAAATCCCAAGCGACTTCTTCAGTTAATTTTCAGAATAAATCATCAGAATCACGTATTGGTAATTTTGCAAAGAAAGAAGGATTTATTACTCGTAATGTTAAGACAATTACGCCTGATGGTCGTTCGCTTGGAAGAAAACCAGCAAGAACCATAAAGCCTATTGACATGAGTATCGATGAGTCATCAAAAAAACGACGATCAAATAAGAAACCAAGAAATTTACGAAAGATTATCTTGCGTAGCAGTTTGGTGATATTTCTGGTTATATTTTTAACGGGAAGTTACCTTGGCATACGAGGATATCTACGTGCCAGAGAGATATTTAAAGGTGGTGGTGATTCAATAGCCTGGAAGTGCGAGCCGGATCCTACCACTCTTCAGCAGGAGGGGGATGGTCGTGTAAATTTCTTGCTGATGGGAAAAGGTGGTCCTGAGCAACCAGACGGGCCAGATCTAACTGACACAATAATCATTGCTAGCGTCGACCCTTGTAATAAGGAAGCAGGCTTACTAAGTATACCGAGAGATCTGGCGGTTAAGATGGAAGACGGTGGAACTCAAAAGATCAACGCGGTGTATGCATTAACTAAAATGTCTGCTCAGAGTGAGGGGAAATCTGATGAAGAGGCAGAAAAAACAGGTATAAAAGCAATCGAAGATGTTGTCGAGAATGTTTCTGGCTTGAAGATGAACTATTATGCGATGATCGATTTTGAGGCATTTGAAAAGGCCATCAATGCTGTTGGTGGAGTTGATATTAACGTTAAAGACTCTGTTAGTGAGCGAATGTCACTAAAAGGTAAGGTGTATAATCTGAATGTCCAGACAGGTAATCAGCATTTTGATGGATTAAAAGCATTAGCTTATTCAAGATGTCGACACTGTGATAATAAGAATGATTTTGGGCGGTCTGAACGGCAAAGAGAGGTTATTATAGCTCTGAAAAACAAAGTGGTTAGTCTGGGAACGTTTAGTAATCCAGTAAAGATGTCGCAATTGATTGATAGTTTTGGTTCGAGAATTTCAACAAATCTGTCAATACCTGACGAGGCACTGAAACTGTATGCTCTCGGCCAAGAAATCAATGAATCAAATATCAAGTCGGTCAGTTTGGTGGATGAACCAAATGTTTTGATAGGTAGCGGAAGCTCAAGTTTGGGTCTTGGCTCAATCCAGGTTCCAAAAGAAGGTATATATAGGTATAATGATATTCAAAATTTTATTCGCACAACGTTTATCGATGGTTTTCTTAAGAAAGAAAATGCTGGTATACAAGTACTAAACGGTACAACAAGGAGCGGGTTGGCTACTAGTAAGGCGGATATTCTAAAAGGCTACGGATATAATGTTATTAATGTTGATGATGCGCCAAGCAAAGATTACCAGAATACAATAATCGTTGACCTAAAAAAGAAAGACACGAAATATACTAAGCGCTACCTAGAGCTTCGATACAAGACAACAGCGACAACAAACTTGCCAGAAGGTATTACTCCCCCAGAAAATGCAGACTTTGTTATAATATTAGGGCAAGATGAAACGAGTAACCGATAAAATAAAACCGATTAGTGGTTTTTCACATGTCTTTCATTTATTTTTGACTGTGATAATGCCATTACTAGTGTATGTATTAATTCGGTTGAACCTTGTTCAATTAGCAATCGCTATAGTAATACTTAGTAAGTGGCGCATCTTTTCGGTTAGACCACGATATTGGCTTCCATTAATACGGGCAAACGCAGTTGACTTAATAATTGGAATCTCGACAATTATTTTCATGGTCAACACATCCAGCGCATTAATTCAGCTGATTTGGGCAGTAGCATATGCATTGTGGCTAGTGTTAGTTAAGCCTAGTTCAAGTATATTTGGGATTTCGTTGCAGGCATTTCTGGCATTTTTGTATGGACTAGTAGCTGTATATCTGGAGTGGGGTGGGTCAACAGCGTTAGTTATTATGTTTATGACTTGGATAGTCTGTTATTCTGTTGCAAGGCATTTTTTCTCTGGGTTTGAAGAAAAACATGCTTCATTTCTTTCTAATGCTTGGGGATTGTTTGGCGCATCACTTTCGTGGATACTTTCTTTCTGGTTAATATACTATCAAGCTTTTTCTCAGGTTGCGTTGATATTAATAGTACTAGGATTTGGACTGGCTTCATTATACTATCTGGACCAGACCGATCGATTGACAACTTTAATCAGAAGACAAGTAATATTTATGATGATAGCCGTTATTGTCATAACTCTTATTTTTTCGGATTGGGGTAATAAAATAATATAACCATCACCTCGGAGGATACATGGATAATCAGCAACCGATTGCAAAACCAGAAGTAATAAAACCAAAAAAACGAATAAATCTAACAAGGCCAAAACCTTCTTCGTCACAAAAGGGTGGAGCGTTAGGGATGTTGGCGATTATTTTTATAAGTTTGAGTGCTGGTTTTGCAGGTGGTTTTATTGGGGCAAATAGTAAACAACAATCCAATACTTCTCAAAATGCTAGCGTTGAGCAGGGTAGACAAGCAGTTGAAGAACAGAGTAATTTGATAAGTAGTTTAGCAAAAGCCGTAGGCCCAAGTGTTGTTTCAATTAATGTCACTAGTCAAGGTGTTCAAGATGGCTTTTTTGGGCAGAGATCTGTTGAGCAACAGAGCGCAGGGACAGGTTTTATTATTAGTGATAGTGGTTATGTGTTGACTAATCGCCATGTTGTGCCGGAAGGTGCTTCCAAGGTTAGTGTAACTATGTCTGATGGTACCGTTCTTGATGATGTTAGTGTAGTTGGGACTACATCTGAATCAGACTCTTTAGATATCGGATTCTTAAAGATCAATAATACTAAAGGAAAGAAACTAGTTGTGGCAAAATTGGGCGATTCTAGTAAAGCCCAGGTTGGTGATACTGTTATTGCTATTGGGAACGCCTTGGGGCAATTCCAGAATACAGTAACATCTGGAATATTGTCAGGGTATGGAAGAAGTGTGCAGGCTTCCGATGGTCAGGGTACAAATGCCGAGAGTTTACAAAATATGTTCCAAACAGATGCTGCAATCAACCAGGGTAACTCAGGAGGGCCATTAGTGAATGCCAATGGAGAGGTGATTGGTATAAATACCGCAGTTGCAGGCGATGGTGCACAAAATATTGGCTTTGCGATACCAATAAATGATGCCAAAGGACTAATTAATGGCATGCTGAAGACGGGTAAGTTAGAAAGGCCATATCTAGGAGTTCGATATGTGCAACTTAATCCTTCTGTGGCCTCTCAGTTGAAAATCCAGAATGAACAAGGTGCCTACATTAATGGCTCAAATGGTTCATCTGGTGTTGTGGCTGGTGGACCAGCTGACAATGGTGGCCTACAAGACAAAGATGTGATAGTTAAAATTAATGATCAATCAGTTGACGAGAATAATACTTTGTCATCTGTTATCGGCAGATTTACTGTTGGCGAAGAAGTGACCGTAACTTTTGTTCGCAATGGCAAACAACAAACCACAAAAGTCAAGCTTGGTGAATTACCTAACTAGATTTGCGTTTGAATAATTGGACTAGTCCTTCAGAGCTGTCCGGTAGGAACCCAGCGCTTTTAGCAATCACTGCCATATCATTGTGTTGAAATACTAGACTTTCAGTTAATACAAAGTGGATTGAGGGTTTTGTAGATATTTGACTCCAGAGCTTTTGATATAATTCCATACCACCATCCTTTGCATACAAAGCAATTGCTGGCTCAAAATTTAGCTCTGGCTGAACCTTTAAATTTATTGGGACATATGGCAAATTAGCTACTATTATGTTTGCATCTATGCTTGCAGGCAGTAGATTTGCTTTTATAGTTCTACAATCAACAGAGTGTTTTTGTATATTTTGCTTAGCTACGCTCAAGGCTTTATCGCTAACATCCGATAATATAACTGTGTTCGAGGGAAGTTCTAGTTTGGTGGTTATACCTAAGACCCCAGAACCACATCCAATATCAATAATGGTCTGTTCCTCGAAATCTTGTTTTTTAAGTATTTCTATAAAACTTTCAGATTCTGGCCTTGGTATTAGTGCGTCAGGATTAACGATAAAATCTCTACCAAAAAATTCTTTGTGACCGAGAATATATGCTAATGGTTCACGAGCTAAACGACATTTTAGAAGTTTAGCGAGTTTTGTTATTTGAGTTTGCGTGAGAGTTATTTCGGGGTGAGCCAGGATAGATGCTCTATTAATTGACAATACATATTCGAGTAAAAGAAGACTGTCAAGTTCAGATGATGTTATACCTGTGCTATTCATTTTTTTCCGGGCATTATCTAGCCATTGAAATATTTGCATAGTGGGTAATAGTATACAGGTTGGCTAGTCATCATGACAAAACGGAGAGCATATTGTATAATAATTTTTAAGTATGCTTGATAAACCAATTGATGATGCCTCAAACCCAGAGTTTATCAGAAGCCCAGAAATCTCGATGGGTCTTCAAACATATGAGTACTTTGCTGGCGGAAAAGAACGACCAGAGATAATCGAAAGATTCATAGATGGCGAATCTACAGAACTACGTCTGGATTATCCCAAGTTATTGTTGCCAGAAATCGATGATCACATTTCTAACTTAACAAGTTTAGTTCCTGAGGGCCATACCGGATCCGCATCTGTTGAATTTAGACTTGCAGAAGCGTACTTTTTAAAGGCAAGCCAACAAATCAACACCTTGGACTACCCGTCTCAACAGATAGTTGATCATTTCCAAGAGATTAATGAATCAATTTATGGTAAACCTGACAAGGCAGTTGTTGATCAGATGTTATCAAGGCTGTGGGGTCAAATTGAGTCGAAACATGGAGGGGCCTCTGATGGTTTGATAAACGACCTCAAGGAGGGTTGGGTATTTACGTCATCTAGCGGAGAGGTGATTAATATCCCGGCATTGCCAAACCCAACAGATACGATCCAAGAGCCACTACCAACACTCTCGCAGGAGGCGAAAGAATGGATTTACGGCGAACTATCCAAAGAATATGCCTCGGTAAAAGAGGTCTTTGAGAAATATTATCAAGCAGAAATTGAGGCAAGAGATGATAAATCTATTACCCCAGCAGATGTTGTGGCTATGTTTAGAAGTGGAATACAAGCCATGCATTTACATGAAATTGATGTTGTTGAAGATCAGAATACTACCGCGTTAAGTTGGTCATCTACTGATGGTGTTGTGGTAGTTGGCATGAAACGCAAAAACTTATCTAGTGTTGATGAAGTATTGGGAGTTTTTGTCCACGAAGTTGGAGTACACGGAAGAAGATACGCAAGTGGAAAAAAATTAGGCGATGATTCACTTACTAATGGTTTATTTACAGAAGCAAATGACGATGAGGTGCCAGATTATTTAACCTTCGAAGAGGGCTTGGCCGGTACGTTACAAAAAATAATGCAAGGTAGCGAAGAAGAGTGGGGAATAGCAAGTATGGCATTATATTTAAACATTGCGTTTGCTCATATGGGTTGGACTCCTAGGCAAGTTCAGGAGGTTATGACTAAGGTTAGGCTTGTATTGGGTTCATCAAAAGAGGATGGTCCGAATGATGACCCAATAAATAGATCAAAACGAACAACTGCGACTGGTGTGGTGCGTGTTTTTAGGGGTACTCCTACCGACAAGCATTTTAAAACTTCAAAAGGAGTAACTTTGCATTATGCCAAGGATTTGGCCTATGCCTCTGGCAAAATAAAGGTGATACCATTATTGAATAAAATTGCTTCGTTACCCGAACCTGATAGGACTGAACTGTGGGATAGATTATTCTTGGGCAAGTTCGACCCGACAAATAGTCATCACCAGCAATACACAGAAAGATTGAGTTGAGGTTTGGGGTAGCCTTAGCTTATTCTTCGCTTAAAAGTTCGTGTTCAGCTTTTTGGAGTTGCTCAAATATATCATCGATATTGCCATCAAGCGCACTAAGTCTAGCGGTTTGACTGGGGTGGCTATAAGATGGTCACAGGTTTCATGTGGGGTACGCCAGTTCGGTCTGCGTCTTGGCTTGTTGTTTAATTCTAGTGTTATTATGTTGTTCAGCTCATTTTTGGGTAAGTTTACATATGTCGGCTCACTTGGAAGGATAGGCTCTGTGTTGGCGGTTGCTGTTTTTTTATTGGATCCGCGTTACCAAGAGCTGTAGGGATTGACTCAAAACCTTTTAATATCACGCAACCAGTTCGTTATTTGGGGAAGTTGACACTGTCGCTTGCGTGGCAAACTCGCTATTCTGTTCATCAGAACAAGACCTCCTTTTGTAAGCTTGTTGACATTACTTACTTTAACATCTTGTTCCGCTTTAGTTTAGTGAACCCACCTCCACATTGTGTTGATTTTTTGGTCGGAGTGTGCTACACTCAAAAAGTAGTATTAAAAATAAGTAAATAAAAACAAAAATCTAAAAAGGAGAATTAAATGAGTTTAGAAACAATGCCTTCTCAAGATCAAGCAGAAGAAGCTTTTGATGTAGAAAATGGTCAACAGCAAGATCTTAGCCAAACTGCTAGGGATACAAAAGAGCAACTCGAAGATATCGCCTTGATGGCAACGTTTGATGCAACTAACGCTGTAGCCGAGAGAGGTGAAATTACGCAAATTGGCAATAGGGAGTATGGCGCCACTGAAACCTCGGAGAGAAACGATGACGGTACTTTTACCGTTAAAGAATCCTTAACAGCTGTAGATGTGCAAAATGGTGATTTGACTTCTTTACTAGATGGTGGTTCTCCGGACGGTCCCAGGACGTCCGAAACAGTGCAAACTTCTGCGCCATCAGAGGGGTTTCTAGGACAACGCCCAGATATAAGCAATAGCCAGCACCAGCGTACATCAAGAATTGAGTCAGGCGTTGACCGCACAACGTTTACTGAGACAAAAACTGGTAGTAGTGGCAATATTATTTCACGACAGACAGAGTTAGGCACAGATAAAAATGGTGAGCCAATTATTAGGACACATCTTAAAACAACTAGTCCTGAAGGTGAGGTTATTCGTGAAAGAAACCTCGAATATAGTGGTAGTTCTCATCCTCTAGCAGAACAACGTTCTAGAGCTGCAATAAAAACTGCCGAAGCGATTGGTAAGCGTGTTGCTGGTGCTCAGCCCAAACCAGAGAACAACAATAGAATAATAATGTAGCTTGTGAGTAGAATACTTTTGCATTTTGTGATTCGGATATATTTAATATCGAACAATAGTGATATATGGTGAGGTAGAAGGCGGGATAATGGATCTTCCAGATATCGAAAGTGTTCTTGTTAAGTACATCGAGTGAGCTATTGTGTACTTGAGATTGGTGAGGTGGCATAGCCATCATGCAGAATGAGTAGTATATAGCGAGGCTATGTGACCGTGTTTTTCTGGCGAAATAGGCAAACAATATCAATCAATCTGTCAATCATCAGATATGTTACTAACAATGCATTATGGCCCACAATTAAACACTCGATAATGATTCAGAATTTTATCGATGTTGAAAAGTAAACGAGGGATATGTAGTTAGTATTAATTTTGTTAATCCATATTTAAGCTACTGTAGTGGGGTACAGGGGCTTAAATTACCAACTTTGTATCTATGCAATAAGAGTACGTTAGCAGAAGTATTTTGTCAGTCCGAAAACAATCAAAAATGTTATATAGTTACTCTTTTTGTAAAAGTTCGTGTTCAGCTTTTTGGAGTTGCTCAAATATATCATCGATATTGCCATCAAGCGCACTGGGTAGATTACTACGAGAGTAACCAATACGGTGGTCGGTTATCCTATCTTGTGGAAAGTTATAGGTACGAATTTTTTCACTGCGATCACCAGAACCAATAAGTTTTCTGCGAGCATCAGATAGCTGTTTTTGTTCGTCTTCTATTTTTTGCTGGAGTAGTCGCGAACGCAAGACTCCTAAAGCCTTATCTTTATTTTTGATTTGTGATTTTTCGTCCTGACAAGTTACAACTAGTCCTGTTGGTAGGTGAGTGATTCTGACCGCAGAATCGGTGGTATTGACTGATTGACCACCATGCCCACTTGACCGATAAACATCAATTCTAAGATCGGAGGGCTTAATTTCTACATCACTCTCTTCAGCTTCTGGTAGAACAGCAACGGTAGCCGTTGAAGTATGAACGCGACCTTGACTTTCAGTAACTGGAATTCTTTGCACTCGATGTACTCCCGCTTCAAACTTAAAGTTTTTGTAAGCATTTTGCCCACGAATGGCAACAGTGATTTCTTTAAATCCTCCAGCTTCACTAGGACTTTCGTTGATAAGCTCTAACTTATAGCCATGATTTTCGGCCCAGCGGGTATACATCCTATATAGGTCGCCCGTAAAAAGCGATGCCTCATCGCCACCCGCCGCTGAACGAATTTCTAAAATTGCATCACGATCATTATTAGGGTCTTTTGGCAAAAGGGCGTCGGTGAGTTTTGCTTGGTTGGCCATGATTTGCGATTCTGTTTCTTGGAGCTCTTCTTTGGCTAGTTCGGCAAGCTCGCCACCTGCATCGATTATTTCTTGAGCGTCACGTTTGATGTTTGCTAGGCGATTTCGTTCATCGAAGAGGTTGATAATTGATTCTAGTTCGCTTTGCCTGCGTGCAATTTTGGGGTATTTTGAGTCAGAAAAAATGCCAGGATCTTTAAGCTGTTCATTTAGGCCTGCAAGTTCGTCGCGTAAGGATTGTTCTTTATTGTTCATATGACACGATTTAGTATAACTAAACTATTGTGATGATTCAAAAATAGATCACACTAAAGCTTTTGTGGCTACTTTGTTGACGAAGACTCTTTGGCTTTTTCTTCTTTTGCCTGTTTTTTCGCTATTTGCTTGCTTATAGCCTTACTGCGAGCTTCTTGAGCTTTCTTGGCTGCTTTACGCCGTGCTTCAAACTTATCAACGCGTCCCTCAATATCAAGTAGTTTTTCTTGTCCAGTGTAGAACGGGTGAGAAGAGCTTGAGATATGTACTTTTACGAGTGGGTATTCTTTGCCGTCAATTTTGATAGTATCTTCGGCGTCTACTGTAGAACGAGTTAAGTAGGTCGTATTGTCGTTTAGATCTTGAAATACAACAGGTCGATAATTCTTTGGATGTAAGTCTTTCTTCATAATCAGATTGTTAGTATAGCCTAACAGGGTAAATTGGTCAACTATCTATTGAAAAAATGTCGATAGTTGATATAATGAACCTACAATCAAGTAAGCAGGAGAATCAATAATCCTTCCTGGTCATATCTTTGCAGGAGTGACATAGGTCGTGATTCTACCGAAGTAGAAAGGATTTATTAATCATGGCAACCGTAGAAGTTGACATTAAAAAATTATTAGAAGCCGGTGCTCATTTTGGGCATAAGACAAGTCGATGGCATCCTAAGATGGCTCCATATATTCATTCAAAACGTGATGGAGTATACATTGTTGACTTAACTAAAACCGTCACAATGCTAGAAGATGCATTAAAGTATGTTGAGAAAACCGTAGCTTCAGGAAAGCAAGTATTAATAGTGGGCACCAAGAGACAAGCGCGTGATATAGCCAAGAATCTAGCAGAGGAAACTAAAATGCCTTACGTAACTGAGCGTTGGCTAGGGGGCATGCTTACAAATCAGAATACTATTGGTGGACGGGTTAAGCATCTGAAGGATCTCGAACAAAAAATGGAATCTGGCCAGCTAGCTTCTAAGTACAATAAGTTGGAGCTACAAAGATTCCAAGAAGAGATTGATGGCATGAATCATCTTTATGGTGGAATAAAAAATATGTCTATTAGACCAGGTGTCGTTTTTGTATTCGATGTATTGACCGATCACAATGCCGTTAAAGAGGCTAATAAACTAGGTATTCCAATCGTCGGGATCACAGACACTAATGCTGATCCAACAGATATAACATATCCAATTCCGGCTAACGATGATGCTATCAAAACGCTTCAATTAGTTGCGGATTATCTTAAGATAGCTATCGAATCTGGCAAGGCATCAACTAAACAAAATGAAGATAAATAGGGGGAAGAAAATGGCGAATATTTCTATAGACGATATTAAACGATTACGTGAACTTACAGGCGTTGGAATTACTGATGCCAAGAAAGCTTTGGTCGAAACTGATGGAGATTTCGATAAGGCACTTGAAGCGATGCGCAAAAAGGGGTTAACAAAAGCAGAAAAGCGTGGAGAGCGTGAAGCTCGCGCAGGGGTGATCGGAACATATAACCACGATAGTCGTATTGGTGTTTTAGTTGAAGTTAACTGCGAGACAGATTTTGTGGCTAGAAACGAAATTTTTACAGAGCTAGTTAAAGATCTTAGTATGCATGTAGCTGCTAGTGCTCCTCAGTACATTAGTGAAGATGATATTCCTGTGCAAGAACGGGACAAGGTTAAAGCTGAATTGAGCGAAAAAGCAAAGTCAGAAGGCAAGCCGGCTGAAATGCTAGATAAAATTGTGGAAGGAATGATGAAGAAGCATTTTGCTGAAAGGTGCTTATTAGATCAGCCATTTATCAAGAACCCTGATCAAACAGTCGGTCAGCTAGTTAAAGAGCATATTGCTAAATTGGGAGAAAATATTGTTGTTAGGCGAATGAGTCGTTTTCAGTTGGGCGAAGTTGAGTAATAATGGTCATTAGTACAGATTACAATTTTTTGGATATCTGCTAAAATACAGATGAAATAACAGGAGCATTATATGGAAGTTCAGCAAATAGTTAAACAAACTCAGACAAAGCTTTCGGCGACAGTTGATAGGTTCAAGGATGAACTTTCAAAAGTGCGTACCGGTCGAGCGAATTCAGCTATGCTCGATGGAGTTATGGTAGATGCTTACGGTACAGCGATGCCACTAAACCAGGTCGCAAATATAACTGCTCCTGAGGCGCAATTGTTGCAGATTACTCCATTTGACCCAAATAATCTTCAAGCTATCAGTAATGCCATTCGCGAAAATCAATCACTAGGGTTTAATCCGAGCGATGACGGCCGAGTCGTTAGGGTGCCTATCCCACCATTAACCGAAGAGCGACGTAGGGAGATAACTAAACAGGTTAGCGCTAAACTGGAAGAGGCCTTGATTGTGACCCGTGGCATAAGGCACGAAGCTATAGATGCTATTGATCAGGCAAAAAAGGATAAAGCAATCGGTGAAGATGAAGCGAAGCGTTTAATTGCCAAGATAGAGGAGGCCATGGCTCAAGCAAAAACAGACGCAGAAGTTATTGAGAAAAATAAAATTCAAGAAATAATGACTGTCTAGACTATCATCGGATGTATTTTATAAGTATAATAACTGTTAATGGTTGAGGAAAAGTCATCAATACCAAGTCATGTTGGCATGATTTTGGATGGTAATCGCCGTTGGGCGAAAAATAGAGGAATTCCTACCCTAGAAGGTCACCGACAGGGTTCAGAAGTCTTTAGAGAGGTAGCCTTGTACGCATTCGATAACGGCGTTCAATATTTAAGCGCATACGTTTTTTCTGCTGAAAATTGGGCTAGAACCAAAGAAGAGGTGTCGTATCTCATGCAGTTAATAATTAAAGCAGTTGAAAAATACTTAAAGGATTTTCACAAATACGGCATAAATATAAGAATAATTGGTCGAAAAGATCGTTTAAATAAAAAAGTTTTAAAGGCTATTGAAAAAGCTGAATCAGTAACCAAGAACAATGATAAAGGAACCTTAATAATCTGCCTTGATTACAGTGGTCAACAAGAAATAATCGACGCAACCAAAAGCATCATTAATAAAGGCATAAAAGCCCAAGATCTAGACACGTCAATTTTTGAACAAAATTTGTATGCTTCTGATATTCCTGATATAGACCTATTAATTCGCACTTCTGGCGAAAAGAGGCTTAGTGGGTATATGTTGTGGCGATCTGCTTATGCGGAGCTGGTTTTTTCAGACAAGCTTTGGCCAGACTATACTGTTCATGACTTTCAAGATGCATTGCAACAATATAATATGAGACAAAGGAGGTTCGGGGGTTAAATGTCGGTATTTCTATTAATATTGGGTTTGGTTTTATTTGTAATGTTGGTGGTCGTTCACGAGTTTGGACACTTTATTATGGCACGAAGAAACGGCGTAGATGTTGAGGAGTTTGGTATTGGCTTTCCTCCACAAGCATGGGGCAAGAAACTGAAGAGCGGCATGCTATTTACTATAAACTGGTTGCCTTTGGGGGGGTTTGTTAAGCTTAAGGGTGAGCACGACGAAGACAAAGCTAAAGGAAGTTATGGAGCGGCAAGTCTTTGGGCAAAGACAAAGATAATCGGAGCAGGTGTAGTAATGAATTTGCTAGTTGCAATTCTTATGTTTACGTTACTCGCCATCATCGGTATGCCAAAATTAGTAGATAATCAATTTACTGTTGCAAACGATACGAATGTTATTAGTAATAAGGTATTGGTTGGTGCCGTTGAAGAAGATTCTCCAGCTTCAAAAGCAGGCTTGCAACAGAGGGATCAATTATTGGGTATAACTAAAGAGCAAGAATCAAGGGATATTCCTGACGCGAAATCGTTGCCAGAAATAACAAATGAATTTTCAGGCAAAACAGTTGAGATTACCTATGTTCGAGACGGTGAATTAAAAACAACTAAGGCAACATTACGAACTACAGAGGAAGTTGAATCAAGCAAGAACTCAGATAATCCAAAGGGATATTTAGGTGTTGTACCAACAGAATTTACTATGCAAAGATCTACTTGGTCGGCACCAATAGTAGGTGTGGGCATAACAAAGCAATTTACGGAGCTTACATTAAAAGGATTGGGTTCTGTTATAGTTGGTTTGTTTCATGGTGATACCGAAAAGGCAAGTAGTCAGGTATCTGGGCCGGTAGGAGTATTTGTCTTAATCAAAGAGGGCAGTAAGTTAGGATTGCAGTTTATTCTGATGATAATTGCTGTGATATCATTGACCCTTGCAATAATGAATGTTTTGCCGATTCCTGCACTAGATGGCGGTCGGCTGTTTGTTACATATCTCTTTAGGATAATGCGTAAACCACTAACCGCAAAAACAGAAGACATGATTCATGGTATAGGGTTTGCGGTATTAATGTTATTGTTTGTACTGATAACAGTTGTTGATGTAAAAAGATTCTTTTAGTCATGCAAGCAACGAACAATGACGCCAAACTTCACCAATACAAACTATTAAATAATCCAATCTTACTGATTTTTAACACGATAGCATTGTTCTTTGTTTCGCAATTTGTTGCTAGTTTTGTGGTCATATTTGTGCAAAAATTCAGTGGTGGTGAAACTAGCCAGTCACTTAACACGTCACTACAATTTATTTATGTCGTTACTGCTGATTTATTAATACTTTTTGGGGTTCGTATGTTCCTGCGCAAAAAAGGACAGACACTTAAATCGGTGGGCATGTCCAAACCACAGATGAGTGATGTCGGCAAAGCATTATTGGCGTATGCTGGCTATCTGGTAATTTTTATGCTGACTACAATAATTGCCAAAAAAATTTCTCCATCACTAAATGTTGATCAACAACAACAACTTGGATTTGAGGCCAACAAAGGTTTGGTAAATCTTGTATTGGCAGGGATTAGCTTGGTTATTCTCCCTCCTATAGTTGAAGAAACTTTGTGTCGTGGCTACTTATATACAGGTCTTAGATCACGATATAAAATTATTCCGTCAGCAATAATTACTAGTATTGTATTCGCTTCGGCACACCTTCAGTTTGGGAGTAATGCGCCACTACTCTGGATTGCGGCAATTGACACCTTTGTGTTGTCGTTAGTTCTGGTATATCTCCGCGAAAAGACCGGTAGACTGGCAGCCTCAATGATACTGCATGGCATAAAAAATATGATTGCCTTTTCATTATTGTTTATATTTATGAAGTAGAGAGCCGGATTTATAGAAAACAGATCATTAATTAAAGTAAATTACTAATACCTAACCAAGGAAGATAGGTGACAAATGGAACTATTGCCAGAAAATCCAGAAGAGATACTTAGGACACAAATCGACAAATATTTTGAACTTGATGTCTATGAAGAAATCAAAGTAAAAGAGCTAATTGATGATATTTCAGATCAACATGAATTTGATGAAATGATAAATGATTTGACTACCAATAAGAGGCCTGGGCTACGAAAAGAGATTGCGTTTGCTATTGTTGAGGCCGATGATCACTTGCTGGCTAATTTATATAGCAATGCTCAAGAACGAGCAATTATCGGTATGAAAATCCGTTTATGTAGACAAGCAGTTTCAAGGATAATGTACGATAATCGTTATCAAACTGGAACAAGTCAATCTAAAATAGTACAATCAATGTGACATTAAAGAACGGACAACATTAATGAAATATTCCCAACTATTTACCAAGACTCGAAAAAACGCTCCAGCTGATGAAACTGCAAAGAATGCCCAACTATTAATACGAGCGGGCTATGTACACAAAGAAATGGCTGGAGTGTATGCTTATTTACCACTTGGCCTGAGAGTTCTTGAAAATATCAAGCAAATAATTCGTGAAGAGATGGACAAGATTGATGGACAAGAGTTAATAATGACCAATCTTCAACCCCAGGATACTTGGGAAGCAACTACTCGATGGGATGATGAAGTTGTGGATGTTTGGTTTAAGACAGAGCTTAAGGATCAGACTGAGGTTGGGCTTGCTTGGTCGCACGAAGAGCCAATTCTTAAGATGTTGCAACAACATGTTAAGAGCTATAAAGATTTGCCAGTTAGTGTTTATCAATTCCAAACTAAATTACGCAATGAGCTTCGCGCAAAGAGTGGAATAATGCGAGGGCGAGAGTTTTTGATGAAGGATATGTACTCAGTACATTCATCAGGTGACGATTTAGATAAATATTACCAAAAAGTTACTGATGCTTACGAGAGAATCTTTAGTAGGCTAGGTATTGGTGATACGACCTTTGTTACTTTTGCAAGCGGAGGAGCTTTCACGAAGTTTAGTCATGAATTTCAAACAATATGTGACGCTGGCGAGGATGTATTGTATGTCCATCGTGCCAAGAATATTGCTGTTAATGAGGAAGTGCTTGATGATGCTGTAAAAGAGCTAGGGATCGATAAAAGCGAGTTAGAAAAAACAAAAAGTGCCGAAGTTGGAAATATCTTTAACTTTGGAGTTGATAAATCACAGCAAATGGAGGTTATGTTCACGGATGAAGACGGTCATCAAAAGCCATTATATCTAGCATCCTATGGCATTGGCGTCACTAGGGTTATGGGTGTGATAGTTGAAAAATTGTCTGACGACAGAGGATTAGTTTGGCCGGATAATATTGCGCCATTCAGAGCGATAATTTGTAGGCTTGGGAATCATCCTGACGTTGTCAAGCGAGCAGATAGTTTATATAGCCAACTACAAGAAATGGGAGTTGAAGTTCTATATGATGATCGAGACATTCGCCCAGGAGAGAAGTTCGCGGATGCAGACTTGATAGGAGTTCCACACAGATTTGTTATTAGCGAAAAAACTTTAGCTAATGAGGTAATTGAGTACAAACAGCGAACAAGTGAAGACGCAGAAATTATTTCAGAAAAAGACATCAACAAAGTGCTAGATTCTATTGCATAAGGTTGATATAATACAGCGACTCACCAATAGCTAACAGGCTAGAGCTTATTAATAATTAAACGAAGAGTGAGGATATTATGAAAAAACAGTTTCATTTAACCAAAGAAGGTATTGCAGAATTACAGGCAGAATTGGATACGCTAATTAGTGAACGTAGCCTAGTGGCAGAGCGTATTAAGACTGCTAGAGAGTTTGGTGATTTGGCGGAAAATGCGGAATATGCATCAGCTAGATCGGAGCAAGAACAGGCAGAAGGACGCATTGCTGAACTCGAGAATATTTTACAAAATGTAAAAATTATATCTAAGCCTAAAGGCGACAGTAAGGTTCAGCTTGGATCGAGCGTCACCCTTAAGAGTGAAGATGGCAAAAAAAGAGAATTCCAGATAGTTGGTACAGTTGAGGCAGATCCCTTAAATGGCAAAATATCTGATGAGTCTCCGATAGGTAAAGCTTTGATTGGGAAAAAAGTGGGAGAAGAGGTAGAGATCCAAACCCCAAACGATATAACAACCTATAAAGTAACCGACATAAAGTAACTTTGACTAACTACAATATTTATTGTAAAATAAATATCTGATAAATGTATCTTAGATACGATTAATCAGTAATTAAAAGTTTAAGCTTTGGTTGTAAGGGTTTAGGACTTATAAGTATTATTTTAAAATCTCCCTAATGCTTACGATTAATGAATGAAGACGCAGAGATTGCTAATAAGGAAATATGATGGATAGAGCACAATTTATTGAAAGATGTGATGAAGTATTGTCGCTATCAATAGATGGCGCAACCACAGAAAATAACAGATTAATCGAGCAAGGTAGGTATCCGGTACTTACAATAGTTGGTCGTACTGCTGGTTTGCCAAGCATCTTCTGGAGAGAAGCAATACATAGACTAGAGGATAGTGACATTATTGGCTCCCGTATACTTGGTGATACAGAGACTTGCGTCCGTGGAATTGCTGTTTGGCGTGAAACTAAAGAAAGTTGATATAATAGAGAAATGGCAAATCTAAAAGAACTACGGAACGAACGACTACGTAAACTATCTGATATAAAGAAATTAAATCTTCAACCGTATCCTGCAAAATCAGGCAGAACAAACACCATATCAGAGATAATAGATAAATTTTCTGAATTTGAAAGCAAGAATGTAATAGTTAGTGGGCGGATAATCAGCACTCGCAAATTTGGAAAAATAGCTTTTTTTGTATTACGCGATACTACTGCCCAAATACAGTTGTTCTTAAAACATGATGTTATGGAAGTGCTTAGTGTTGAGCATCAAAACATTGGATTTGAACACATTAATTTGCTTGATCCTGGAGACTTTATTGAAGTATCTGGACGGGTTATAAAAACCCAAACTGGTGAGATATCAGTTGAGGTCAAAGAATTACGACTGCTTACGAAATCGCTACGCCCGATGCCTACCACTCAAGATGGCTTTACTAATAAGGAAGAGAGATTGCGTCGTCGTTACATTGACATGAATGTAAATCTAGATGTAAAAGAGCGCTTTATTAGGCGGAGCAAGTTTTGGCAATCGACCAGGGATTTCTTAAACCAAAATGGCTTTATAGAAATAAATGTTCCTGTGCTTGAGCATACAACAGGTGGGGCTGACGCCAATCCGTTTGTTACCCATATGGATGCACTAGATCAAGATTTTTATCTTAGGATAAGTCACGAACTTCCACTCAAGAGGTTGCTGGGTGCAGGTTTTGAAAAAGTATATGATATTGGTCCTCGCTTTAGGAATGAGAACTATTCTGACGAACACCTTCCAGAGCATGTAGCAATGGAATGGTATTGGGCATACGCTGATTGGCAAGATGGAATGAGCTTTACTCAACAACTTGTACGCTATGTTGCGGACAAAACATGGGGAACAAGAAGCTTTAAGCTAGCAAATGGTCAAGAGATTAACTTGGGTGAAGATGGTGAAGATTGGCCAAGGCTAAGTTTTGTTGATCTGATCAAAGACAACTATGGATTGGATGTATTTGAGTGTACACTTGAACAGGCTGTCGAGCAGCTAAAGAAGATTGGTGGAGAGGTTGAAAAAATTGATAATCGTTCAAGGGTTATTGATAAGTTGTGGAAGAAAATTCGTGTGAATATTAGTGGGCCGGCTTTTTTGGTTGATGTGCCAGATTATTTGCAACCGTTAGCAAAACTACAATCAAAAGATCCACGTTTAACAGAACAGTTTAACTTACTGCTCGGTGGCACAGAAGCTTCTAAGGCATACAGCGAGCTGAACGACCCAGTAGATCAGCTAAGTAGATTTATCGAACAGCAAAGGATGCGGGATGCTGGCGACAGTGAAGCTATGATGATGGATATTGATTTTATTGAAATGCTAGAATATGGCATGCCTCCAGCCTGTGGGTATGGTCATGCAGAACGGCTATTTTGGCTACTAGAGGGTGTGACAGCACGTGAAGGTGTGCCTTTCCCTCAACTTCGTAGTGAGGTAGATGAGGTTACTGCTGGCATCTACTCTGATCTTGATCTTGGGGCATAAAAAAGCAACTAATAGATGTCCTACGTGATACAATACAGATAATATGTTTAACGAGCAGTTTATCAACGATAACGTTTGGCTTTTGTTAATTATTGTTTTGACAGACTATGTTTTAAAGGCAATTGCTCTTTGGATTGCTGCTCGTAAGAATTCTAAAGTTTGGTTTGTTTTGCTCTTGTTGTTGAATACTGCCGGGATTTTACCGTTATTTTATATTTTTTACTTTAGTAAAAAAGATTTTTCAGGAAACCATTCATCTGCAGATCATCAGTCAGATTTGGGGTCAGTAAATAAATAGGAGTTAATATGAAAGGTAAATTTAAAAAAACATCCAGACCAAAATCATCATCAAAGCAAGATAAACCTCAAAAAGGCTATTTACTATTGAGTTTGTTTTTTGTTGTACAAACCGGTATCTTATTGTTTTTTGGAAAATCTGATTATCTTCCAGTAACTGCAAGCTTTCTAACTAAGGATCCTTTGCTCAGCAACTCAGGTAAGGTGGTGATGACATCTGCGACGCGTACCGTCTTTAATGTAAATATCTTGTACATATTATCCTTGCTTCTTATATTTATGGCGGTTTATTATTTGGTGATCGGTAATTTTCTACAAGCAAAATATCTTAACTCAATTACAAGTAAGTTGTCTAAATATAAGTGGGTTAACATAGGAGTTAGTACGACCCTGGTTATGATTATTCTGTGTATGCTATTGGGGGTTTTTGACCTAGGCAGTATAGTGATGATAATGGCACTAATAAGCACGCTATCCGTAACTGGGTATTTAGCAGAACGGTTGAAAAGCACCGATCAATCATCGAGTCGTTTATCATTCATCTTAGGCAGTTCGGCCTTGACGGTAGTTTGGGTGGTTTTTGCATACTATATTTGGAATTCAGCAGTAATCGGCGGCGGTGGTTTAGAATGGTATGCCTATCTGACCGCTCTGATAGCATTATTATTAACATATATGCAACAATTAAGTCTAAGAACTTACTGTATGAGCAGTAAGGGAAAATGGGCAGATTATAGCTATATAGAGAAAATCAACCAGAAGCTAAGTATTGTGCTAGTAATGGCAGTTGTTTGGATTACATTCTTTGGAATAAGATAACTTTAAAATTTATCGTAGTATATTTTATTGGCGTTCTGCTGTGACCTCTGTACAATAGGAGTATGAAGAAAGTAATTTTTGATTTTGACGGTACTCTAGCAAATAGTTTGCCGGTTGTGGTTAGTATTGCTGGTGACTTATTGAAATACGAGGCAAGCCAAAACCAAATTGAAAGTTTTCGGAATATGACAGCAAAACAGGTTCTAAAAGAGATTGGGGTTCCGTTGTATAAAGTCCCAGGCATCTTGGTTAAGGGTAGGCCGTTATTACAAAAACGGATGAATGAAGTAAAGATATTTCCAGGCTTGGAAAATGTTATAAAAGAATTGGCTAGTAATGGACATAAAATGTACGTAGTTAGCTCAAATAGTGTCGGTATTATTAATAAATTTCTAACTAACTACCACCTAAAACAATATTTTGGTGGTGTATATGGAAATGTTGGTTTATTTAGTAAAGCTCAAGCATTGAAAAAAGTGATGAAAAGGGAAGGTTTTGCAGTAGAGGACTCGATATACATAGGCGATGAAGTTCGAGACATAGAGGCCGCAAGAAAAATAAACATGCCCATAATTAGTGTTGCTTGGGGTTATAATGGCAAGCAAATATTGTCTAGCTATAATCCTGATTACTTTGCAGAAGAAGTAACAGATATAATCAAGTTTATTAATGAATAGCGAAAGAGTGAGAATACAGAAGCTAGTCTTTGGTGGTCAAGGCCTTACAGAGCTTAGCTCGGGCAAGAAGGCTTTTGTTTGGGGTGTGCTTCCTGGAGAGCAAGTAGATATACGAATTATAAAAAAGAGGAAAGATTATGTTGAAGCTGTTGCAGAAAATATAGTAGAAGCTAGCACAGAACGTATTCTGCCAAGTGAAGAAAATTACTTGTCAACTTCTCCGTGGCAAATAATGCAGTACGACGCCGAAAATAAACACAAGAATGAAATAATTAGTGAGATTTTTGGTAGAGAACATATTAACTTACCTGACTTCAAATTTATATTTAAAGAACACATGTTTGAATATAGAAATAAAATGGAGTTTTCATTTTGGGGAGATGACGCTGGGCTACACTTGGCACTTCATCGTCGCGGAAGTCATGGCAAAGAAATTGTGAATGGTTCAAAATTAGCTCTTCCTGCTGTGAACAATGGCGCAAAGGCGATCCTAAGTGAGCTTAACGGTTGTGATATACGTGCTGGAAGTTTGAAAACGGTAATTGTACGAGCTAGCCAATCGGGTAAAGTAGCCTCTAGTTTGTTTGTAAAGACAGAAGATTTTCCAACTTTGAATTTACCTGATGGCATTGGTGGATTGAATGTCTGGTATTCTAATCCAAAAAGCCCAGCATCTGTCATGACAAAATTATTATATAGTCTGGGTGATGACATGGTTTCGGACACGCTATTAGGTAAAGATTTTGTATACAATTGTGATTCATTTTTCCAGGTTAACCTACCTATTTTTAATGAAGTTCTAAGTACTATTAAAGAGTATATTATTGATGGTCAAGTTGTAGACATGTACGGGGGCGTAGGAAGTATTGGCATCAGTGTCGCCAATGCGCCAACAATCATCGAGATTAACGAAACCGCCACCTCAATGGCTAAACTGAATACTAAAAATACGAACGCTAGAGTTATAAATACTTCATCTGAAAAAGCACTGGAATATATAGAACCTAAAACCATATTAATAGTTGATCCACCCAGAGCAGGTTTGCATGGGTTAATAGTAAAAAGAATACTCGAGAACCCACCAAAACAAATCGTTTATCTGAGTTGTAACCCATCTACTCAAGCCAGAGACATTACATTACTTAAAGAAAAATATGATATTAGTTTTTTTGAAGGCTATAACTTTTTCCCGCGAACTCCACACATTGAAACCCTGGCTATATTACAACGCAAAACTATTTAATTGTTCAGTATAATGAATACATAATGAGCTACAGGAAGTATTCATTGCCGTATAAGCCAGGCCAAAAGACGCCATATAGATTAAGCAGAAGTAAGCTTGAGTTATTTATGCAATGCAAACGGTGTTTTTGGTTGGATGCAAGATTAAAAATTTCCAGGCCCAGTAGCCCACCGTTTAATATCAACAAAGCTATTGATGGGTTATTTAAGAAAGAGTTTGATATCTATCGAGCCAAAAAAGAACCTCATCCACTAATGAAGCAAGCCAAAATAATGGCTATTCCGTTTGCTCATGAGCAGTTAGATAAATGGCGCCAGAGCTTTGGCGATGATGCTGGTATAGATTATCTAGATACGGACACAAATCTACATATTTTTGGGGCTGTTGATGATGTGTGGGTAGATAGTAAGGATCAATTAATAGTTGTTGATTATAAGGCGACTGCCAAAGATAAACCAGTTACATCTTTGGGGCCAGAAGGGTCGTGGCACGATATGTATAGAAGGCAGATGGAGATTTACCAGTGGTTATTTAAAAAAAATGGCTTTAAGGTTAGTGATACAGGGTATTT
The DNA here is from genome assembly GCA_023898625.1 of Candidatus Nomurabacteria bacterium. NCBI lineage: Bacteria > Candidatus Nomuraibacteriota > Candidatus Nomurabacteria bacterium. The sequence goes on along the minus strand of CP060231.1, from coordinate 117,557 downwards.
TGTCTATGCAACAACTAATTCGTTGGCAGATAAATTTGACAATCAACTAAAGTTTGAGACTTTTGTTTTTCCTCATAAGGGTGGCACAGATTGGATAGACAAACTTATACCAGAGGTTAAAAGTGTTTTAGAAGATGATGGTATGCCGCCTGTTGGACAATCTGCTATGGGTGGAGAATGTGAACACTGCCTATATTCCAGAAGTCGTACAGAGTTAACATTGAAGTTTTTAAATAAATAAGATGTACGACAGTGGTATAATAAAGGTATGTTAGATATTCAGTTTATTAGGGATAATTCACAACTGGTTAAAGAAAAGTCAAGACAAAAAGGCTACGATATTGATATTGAACAGTTGCTTGGGTTTGATAAAAAACGTCGTGAGTTACAAAACCAGATAGATATTTTGCGTCAGGAGCGAAATAAAATAGCCGACTCTATGAAGGGCGCAAAACCAACGACCGAAATTATTGAAAAGGGTCGTCAAGTAAAGGAGCAACTAGCGGATTTAGAACATAAATTTACGGCAATTGATCAAGAATACAGCGAGCTACTTAAGACAGTTCCAAATATGCCCCTTGATAGTGTGCCAATAGGTGATTCTGAAAATCAAAATAAAGTTATTAAAACTGTTGGAGAGAAGCCTAACTTTGATTTTACCCCAAAAAACCATGCCCAGATTGCCGAAGCAAAAGGCTGGATAGATAAGGAGCGAGCAACAAAAATTGCTGGAGCTAGATTTGTTTACACAAAGGGGGATCTTGTAAGATTGGAATTTGCCTTGTGGCAGTATGCTATGGAAGTTTTGAGCGATGAAACCATTCTTAAGCAGATCATTAAAGAAAATGATTTACGAGTTAGCTCAAAGCCATTTGTTCCAGTTTTGCCTCCGGCAGTAGCAAAAAAGACCGTCTTTGAGGCAACAGGTCGGCTGAATCGTGAAGAGCAAACTTACAAACTTGAAGACGAAGACCTATGGGTTAATGCCAGCGCAGAACACACTATTTCCCCAATGTATATGAATGAGATTCTAACAGAGGGCGAGCTACCAATCAGGTACGTTGGGTATACAACGGCATTTCGTAAAGAGGCTGGGACTTACGGCAAGGATACCGAAGGGATTTTTCGCCTACATCAATTTAATAAGCTAGAAATGGAAAGTTTTACAACTGCAGAAGATTCATTACATGAGCATCTATTTATGGTGGCTATCCAAGAATATTTAATGCAACAACTTGATTTGCCATATCACGCGCTAGAAAAGTGTACTGCTGACATTGGCCGTCCTAACGCTAAGGGTGTCGATATTGAAGCTTGGCTTCCTAGCCAACAAGCCTATAGAGAAACTCACACCGCCGACTACATTACTGACTATCAGGCTCGTGCTATGAAGACTCGTGTGCGTAAAAGTGATGGCTCGGTTGAGCTTGTTCATACAAATGATGCTACTGCATTCTCTCAACGTCCATTAATTGCTATTATTGAGAATTTCCAAACTAAAGATGGTGACGTTAAAGTACCAAAAGTGCTTACTAAGTATTTAGGTGGGCGTGAGCTAATTTAGTAAATGAAAGGGGTATATTATGATTAGTAAAATTGAAATAACTGGCGTTAAGATGGATGTCGATAAAAAGCTACACGATTATGTTACTAAAAAAATTGGTCATCTAGATAGATACATGCCGTCTAAAGCTCGACAGAGCGCACATGCAGAGGTATTCCTAAAAGAACGCAAGATAAAACAGAAAAAAGAATGCACAGCAGAGGTTACTATTAGGTTACCAAAAGGTAATGTAACAGCTAAAGAAACAACAATAAATATTTTTGCGGCTGTTGATATAGTCGAAGCTAAGCTAAAAAACCAAATTAAGCGTTACAAGGGGCAACACTCAATCTTAAGAGGACACACACGACGCTTAATTGAAAAATTTCGTTCGCAATCTACGGCTTGAATATTGTACAATATAAATTCGGTGGAACAGACTTTTATTAAAGTGAGGGGAATAAGAATTACGGAATGAATAAAGTACTAAAAAGAATACTAGGCGATCCACAAATTAAGACGCTTAAGCGTCTTAAAAAACGTGTTAAAGAAATTAACGACTTGGCTGACAAATACGAAAAGATGCCAGATAGTAAATTGAAGGCACAGACAGGTGAATTAAAGAAGAGGCTAAAAAAAGAATCGTTGGATAAAATCTTACCAGATGCTTTTGCAGTGGTTCGTGAGTCAGCATCTAGAACATTAAAGCAAAGACATTTCGATGTCCAGCTCATTGGAGGTATGGCACTACATGAAGGAAATGTATCTGAAATGAAAACTGGTGAGGGTAAAACCTTGGTGGCTACTTTGCCAGTATATTTAAATGCATTAACCGAGAAAGGCGTCCATGTTGTAACAGTCAATGATTATTTAGCGCAACGTGATGCTGGATGGATGGGACAAGTTTATGATTATTTGGGTATGTCGGTTGGTGTAATTATTCCCGACTCATCATTTTTGTTTGATCGAGATTACATAAATGACGAACATGACGATGAGCGGATGAAGCACCTGCGCCCTTGTACTAGGCAAGAAGCATATTCGGCAGATATTACCTACGGAACAAATAATGAGTTTGGATTTGATTATCTTAGAGATAACATGGTGCGCGAGGAGCCACAATTACGACAACGTGATTTACATTTTGCAATTGTCGATGAGGTCGACTCGATTTTGATTGATGAGGCCAGGACTCCATTGATTATTTCTGCGCCTGCGGCCGCCAGTGCGACAGCATATGAACAGTTTTCAAAAGTAGTTCGAGTATTACAAGATGAGAAGCACTATGAAATTGACGAAAAGCGCCGAGCAGTTGTTTTGACAGATGAAGGCATTGAAACAGTTGAGAAAAAATTGGGCATCGATAACCTATACGCAACTGAAAATATCCGTACAATCTATCACCTTGAACAGGCTCTTAAGGCTCAAGCAATCTTTAAAAGGGACAAAGATTATGTTGTGACCAAAGATGGCGAGATTGTTATCGTGGACGAGTTTACCGGGCGTTTACTAAAAGGACGTCGTTATAACGAAGGTCTTCACCAAGCAATTGAAGCAAAAGAAGGAGTTGAAGTAAAAGAAGAGTCAATGACTCTAGCAACAATTTCCTTCCAAAACTATTTCCGATTATACGAAAAACTATCCGGAATGACGGGTACTGCCGAAACTGAAAGCGAAGAATTCCATCAAATTTATGAGCTAGATGTTATACAGATACCTCCTAACAGACCAATCGCCAGAGATGATCGCGGAGATCGTATATACAAAACAGAAGCAGGAAAATTCAAAGCAATAATCAAAGAAGTTAAAATGCTACACACTAAAGGACAGCCTGTTTTAATTGGTACTGCGTCTATCGAGAAGAACGAATTACTCGGAAATCTGCTAAAAAAAGCAGATATTCCACATCAAGTTCTCAATGCTAAGAATAACGAGAAGGAAGCAGCCATTGTTGCTAAGGCTGGGCAAAGAGGAGCGGTAACTCTTGCAACAAACATCGCAGGTCGTGGTACGGATATTGTCTTGGATGAAGAAACAAAGAAGCTTGGTGGATTGTTTGTTTTGGGTTCTGAACGACATGAGTCACGCCGTATAGACAATCAGTTGCGTGGACGCTCTGGAAGGCAAGGCGACCCAGGTATGACTCAATTTTTTGTAAGTTGCGAGGACGACTTAATGCGTGTTTTTGGTGGTGATCGTATCAAGACCATGATGGAAAGACTAAAGGTTGACGACGAGACGCCAATAGAGAATCGAATAATTTCACGAAGCTTAGAGGCTGCACAAAAGAAGGTAGAAGGGTTTAACTTTGACCAAAGAAAGAACGTCGTTCAGTATGATGACGTAATGAATAGACATCGAAAAGCTACGTATACAATCAGGAAAGAGATCTTAAAAGACGGAGATATTAGCAAGAGAATAAAGATATTTATTCAAGACGAAGCCAAACTGATGGCGAGTTCGCCCCAGTCTCATACGGCTGAGTTTGAGAGCATATTGACAGAAGTTTTTCCGTTTGATGAGCCAACGCTAGATGTCATTTTTGATACTGAACACGATAAGTTCACTAAAGTTTTAACGCAGAAATCCTTAGAGTTATACGAGGCACGAGAAGCCTCCTTTGGAGCTGAGTTAATGAGAACAATTGAGCGAGAAATTTACCTGCAGATCTTAGACAATTTATGGATGCAACACCTAGAAAGTATGGCGCACTTACGTGAAGGCATTAACTGGATAAGTGTAGGCCAGAAGGATCCATTAGTTGAATATCGGCGTCAATCACAGCAGATGTTTGAAGATATGCAGATGACTCTGAGGCATGATATTGTTCGTGCGTTATTCTCGGCACAACCAATAGAACATAGCCATCCAACAGACACAGAACTAACGCGCGCAGCAAAAAATTCAGTAGATAATGCCGATAAAATCCTGCAAGCCGAAGAGATGCACGAAGAAGATTTTATATCTGCCTCTGGTGATACACCTGTGTTTACCGACGTAAGTTCTACAAAGAAACAAGTTACCACAAAAAATCGCAAGAAAGCACGTAAGGCGGAGCGTAAACGTAAAGCTAAAGGTCGCAAGAAATAGCTTCGTGTCATGAATCATAAGATTTCAAAAATTGATCTTTCAAATGGATCAAAAGGATTATTGATACATATACCTGACGCTACTGTAATGACTTTCGAAATTAATTTTAGGGCAGGAGATTACTTGGTTGATCATCAAAAGTGGGAAACTCCACACTTAATGGAGCATATTTTGTTAGGCGCCAACGAACTTTATCCAAAATCAAGAGATTTTCAAGCAGAATTAGAGAAAAATGGTGCGTATGCCAATGCTAGCACAGGAAGTTATGATATTACTTATGAGGCGGAATGTGCGGATTTCGAATGGGATAGAATATTAGGGTTACTGATAACGGCTATTTCTAAGCCGCTTTTTTTGCAGGAAGAATTTGATTCAGAATTTGGCAATGTACGCGAAGAATTATTTTCAAGATCAAATAACCACTTTAGGCATCTTAATCTTGCGCTTCGAAAAGAGTATGGATTCGTGGCTTTAACCGATCAAGAGCGACTACAGTTAATGTCGAATGTTAACGTCTCGGATGTCCGCGAACACTATAGTGCAACCCATAGAACGCCAAACATGCGTTTTGTAATCGCCGGAAATATCACTAAATCTAGGAAAGAAATAATTGAGAAGTTACTTTCCAATATTGAGCTATCTACAGAAGGATACCGCACTCCATTACCTGACGAAACCCCCAACAGTTTACCTAAACCACTGTATATAGAAAATTCATCTGTCGAGAACATGTATTTTTATCTGGACACTTTTATACGTCGCCGTATTACGGATAGTGAAAGTTATGCAATGATGCTAGCAAATGTTATTCTAACAGAAACATTGCATTCTAGAATTTATGGTCAAGCTAGAGAAAAAGGACTAGTCTATGGGGTCAGCTCAAATTATGCAAGGTTGCTTGGCTCGTCAAACTTTTGGTTGGGTGCCCAGGTTATGCCAGGTAATATAGGCGAACTATTTAAGATAATTTTGACCGAAATAAATAACCTAAAGCAAGGAAAATTTTCAGAAGATGAATTAAAGGCATCAAAATTGTTTGCATTAGGTCGTTTTCAACGTGGTGCACAAACTGTTGCGAGCACTGCCAATCTGTATAGCAGTAGGTATTTTTACGAAGAAGAGGTTGAGGACTATTTTGAAGTTCCAGATAAGATCCAAGCTGTTACTAAAAACCAACTCGAAGCAGTCATAAATACGATTTTTTCGGAGAATATTAAAGGTTTTGGAGTGTTAGGAAGCTGTGGAGAGAAGTTTGTAGATAGTTCAAGTAAAATACTTGACGGTCTTTGGTTAAGGGGGTAGTTGATGTCAGGATTATCGACTCAGATTACGCAATTACAAAAAGAAGTCAGAGAGTCAATCAAGATCTTAAAAATAGAAGAACAGTTACAGCAACTAAAGAATTTAGAAGAAGATAGCAAACAACCAGATTTTTGGAGCAATCAAAATGTTGCACAAGAGACCATGAAGAGCATCGCAAGCTTGCACAATAAGACGGATTCTTGGGTTAAATTAGAAGCCTCGTTAATTGAACTTGTTGACATAGATTCACTGGGTGATGACACGCTCACACCAGAGATAGACGAATCATTTGCAAAATTAGCAAAAAAATATGAAAAACTAAAAAAACAACTAGCCTTCCGCGATCCTTTTGATGACCATGACGCTATATTATCAATTTACGCAGGGGCTGGAGGGACTGACGCGCAGGATTGGGCCTCAATGCTACTCAGAATGTATACCCGTTGGGCGGAGTCTGCTGGAGCAAAAGTCGAGCTGATCGATCAATCTTCTGGCGAAGAGGCAGGCATCAAAAGTGCGACACTATCTATTGGAGGCCTACCTTATACTTATGGGAAATTAAAAGGAGAACATGGCGTACATAGACTTGTACGTTTGAGTCCATTCAATTCGGATAATTTACGACAAACTAGTTTTGCAAAGGTAGATGTAGTGCCCAAAATAGATAGACCTGATGAGGTTGAAATTAATCACGATGAACTAAAAATTGATGTATATCGTTCAGGAGGACATGGGGGGCAATCAGTTAATACAACCGATTCGGCAGTACGTGTTACTCATTTGCCAACGAATATTACTGTCAGTATTCAGAACGAGCGTTCACAGTTACAAAATAAAGAAACCGCGCTAACCATTTTACGTTCAAAGCTCGCTAAACTTCAATTGGATCAACACAAAGATAAGTTACAGGACTTAAAGGGCCCAAATCAATCTGCTGAATGGGGAAACCAGGTAAGAAATTACGTCCTACACCCTTACAAACAAGTCAAAGATTTAAGGACGCATTATGAATCAAGTGACCCCGATAAGGTACTAGATGGCAACCTCGATGACTTAATAGACGCATTAGTAGAACAAAACTCGATTTCTCAAGCATAATCAATTTGGTATAATGAATCTACATGATTTTATTGGATAGAGTTACTAAAGTTTACGGAAAGTCGCATACTGCGCTAGATCGAGTTAGCTTGCATGTTGAACCAAAGGAATTTGTAGTAATTGTTGGCCAGAGTGGTGCAGGAAAGTCGACATTTTTAAAGTTACTAACACGTGAAGAGCGCCCAACAAGTGGCAAAATTATTGTTGGAGGTGTGGATTACGAACGTCTTAAGGACAAGAAAATACCATTACTAAGACGCAAGATAGGTGTTGTATTTCAAGATTTTAAACTACTGCCGAATAAAAATGTTTTTGAAAACGTAGCATTTGCTTTAGAGATTGTTGGTATGGGTAATAAAGAAATTCAATATACTGTACCCAGGGTGCTTAATATTGTTGGCCTTAGTGGTAAGGAGAAAAACTATCCTAAAGAATTATCTGGTGGAGAACGACAACGTGTCGCTATCGCAAGAGCCATAGCTCGGCAACCAAAAATACTTATTGCCGACGAACCAACAGGCAATCTAGATCCTAAACACGCTTGGGATGTTATAGAGGTTTTAGAAAAGATAAACAAGTATGGCACAACAGTACTATTAACGACACATAACCAAGAAATTGTTAATAAGTTAAAAAGACGCGTTGTGACGATTTCTGATGGTAAAATTGTGAGCGACAAAATTGGGGGAGGTTATAAACTGTAATGAAGCGTAAGTTAATCACCCTGTCTAGAGTTTTCAAAAATGGTCTTACGAATTTTGTGCGCAATGCATGGCTTGCGGTTGCCGCAATTGCGGTCATGGTCATTACACTCACAATAGTATTGTTTTCGGTAATTGCAAATGCTACTTTTTCTAATACCATCAAGCAAATTACCGACAAGGTAGATATATCAATATATCTTAAAGATGAGACAAGCAACAATGATAAGGATATAATTATTGAAAAGCTGAAGGGTATGAGCAATGTTGAGAGTGTTTCGTATTTATCTAAAGACGAAGCCAAAGATCAATTTATAGATAAGAATAAAGAAGATATAGAGCTACGATTGTCAATTGGCCAATCCGATGGCAACCCGATACCGGCGACAATTCGCATCAAACCTAAAGACATTAATAAGCTTGAGGAACTTAGCAAAGAGATAAATTCGCAAGATTGGGAAAGATTTATTCTAAAGATTTCGTACCAAAAAGATAGAAAAACTGCGATAGATAATATTGCGAAAGCTACAACTTTTTTTAAGAAAGCCGGACTAGCGGGAGTCGCAGTATTTGCTGTGATCTCAATGCTAATAATATTCAATACAATTAGGATGGCGATATTTAATAGGCGAGAAGAGCTAAATATTATGCGGTTGCTAGGCGCAAGCACATGGTATATCAGGGGTCCGTTTGTGGTAGAGACTGTGATCTATGGTATTATTGCTGCGCTTGTGTCTGTGCTTCTATGTAAGGTAGCACTTGAGATAGCCACGTCTGCTTTCGGGGCTAATAGTTTGGGATTACTTGATATTGAGTATGCATCTAAGTATTTTGCGGAGCACTTCTGGCCTATATTAGGGGTGCAATTGAGTATAGGAATATTAATAGGTGGCGTATCATCAATGATTGCTACCAGACGATATCTAAAATTTAAATCTAGTAAGTAGGTAGTATTTTCTTAAGGTATATAACCAAGTTTAAATTATCTAGTGGGGGTGTCTATGAGTTGAAGCCACTTGCGTGGTTATGTTACTATTATGGTGGTATAAAAGCCAAAATCAAAATGAAAACAAAACTAAACAAATCGTTGTCTATTCTTGTTGCTGGTTGGCGACCAGTTGTTCTGATTATGGTGGTAGTAATGATTACCGTAGGTTCTAGTGTTGGTGGGGTGAGGTATGTTCGCGCACAATCACTACAAGATCAGATAGATGAACTAAAAAAACAGAATGTTGAGAACAAGGACAATGTTAAAAAGTTGCAAGATATCGCAACTAGCTATCAAGATGCTATAGATCAACTACAGGAAGATATTGCTGAGAAGCAACGTTCGATTGATGCAAGTCAAAAAAGGCAACAAGAGCTAGAATCTCAGATAAAGCAGGCCGAGGAACAACTAACTCAACAAAAGAAGATGCTCGGTGATAATATTCGGGCAATGTATTTAGAGGGGGATGTATCTACTCTTGAAATGCTAGCATCTAGCAATAATCTGAGCGAATTCATTGACAAACAGCAGTATCGTAGTTCAGTAAAGGATAAAATCAGTGAGTCAGTAATCAAGATTAATGATTTAAAACATCAATTACAAGGCCAAAAAGAACAAGTAGAAGTTGAAATTGAAGAACAAAAAAATAGCAAAGCACAACTTGCTCAAAGCCGTAACGAGCAGAGTAAATTATTGGCTATGAACGAATCTGAGCAAGTCGATTTTAATAATAAGACTAAAGCTAATGAGGCAAAGATTAAAGAATTACAAGAAGCTCAAAAGGCCTTGGAGCGTAGTATTGCTTCAGGGAACTTAGTGAGCCAAGGACCCGTTAAGAGGGGAGATATTATTGGTACTGTCGGAAATACGGGGTTGTCATTCGGCCCACACCTACACTTTGAAGCACGCAATAGTGATGGTGTAGACCTTAATCCGAATAACTATGTAGGACATGAATGGAGTCGACCTGTGGAGGGTGGTTATGTTTCGCAGTCATACGGTAACCCTGATTCAATATACTATAAGGGGTATCATACAGGAACCGACTATGCAGGTGTATCGGGTAGGCCAGTAAGGGCAGTGGCGGATGGTGAAATAATATGGCGTGGGTGTAAAGGCTCTTGTAGTATAAACTACGGATATTATGTGATGATACGTCACAGTAACGGTATAATAAGTTTATATGCACATATGGTACCGAATTAATCAAAGAGGGTTATGTTAATGATGAAGAGTAAAAGGTCATCGTATAAAAAATTAGTAAGGTATAGTTTTAGGGTTGTTTCGGTCGTAATACTAAGTGTCTTGATGGTCGGTGGGTGCTTATACCCTGTAAGGAATGTTGGCGCAGAATCTGCACAAGAGGAGATTAATAGATTAATTCAAGAAAATACCAATAATCAAAATGCTATCTCTCAATTGCAAGCTGAGGCAACTAGTTATCAGGATGCAATTAATAAAATGCAAGCCGAAATTGCTGATCTAGAGGCAAAATTGCAGATCAATACAGCAGAACAGAATCGATTAAGTGCTGAAATTAAGCGTGTTCAAGAGGAGCTGGCTAAGCAAAGGGATTTACTAGGAAAAAACATACGAGAAATGTATGTTGAAGGTGAGATGTCAACCATTGAAATGTTGGCGTCTAGCAATAACTTGAGTGAATTTGTTGATAAGCAACAATATAGGGATTCAGTTAAATCGAAGATATCAGAGTCTGTCAATAAAATTAATGATCTAAAACATCAGCTAAACGCCCAGAAAGAAAGCGTTGATAAATTAGTTAAAGAACAAAATTCACAACGTGAAAAATTAGCAATCAGCAAAAATGAGCAAAGTAAATTGTTATCTTACAATCAAAATCAACAATCTGATTTTAATAACAAAATTAAAGCCAACTCTGCTCGCTTGCAAGAATTAATCGCAGCACAAAGAAGTGCGAATTTTACGGATGGTGGATATTATTTTATACGGTTTCCGGGGCAAATAAGAGCCATAAATCCTGCTGACTATACGTATCGTGATTATGGGCATAGTCAGGCAGATGCTCCATGTCCTGGTCCGCCTATAAGTGCGGACTCAACAGACAAGTGGGGGTATTGTACTAGGCAATGTGTATCGTACGCAGCATGGGCAGTGATGGCTTCTGGACGCTCTGCGCCTATTGGTTGGGGAGATGCCAAAAAGTGGGTAGCAGCTGCTTACGCCAATGGGATACCGGTTTTTAGAACTCCACAACCTGGAGACGTCGCTATTAGTACGAACGGATACTGGGGGCATGCAATGTATGTGGAAAGTGTTAACGGAAACCAATTTAATACTTCAGAATACAATACAAATCTTGATGGCCGATTATATTACAGAACACGAGCATTTTAGTTAGAAGAACCAAGGATAATCCTATATAATTAATGGGTAACTTGTAGAGGGAGAAATGCGTGCAGAATCAGAATATTGAAAAGGTGCATAAGAATAAAAAATGGCTGAAAGCTAGTCTAATATTTCTTGCCATATTTGTAATCTTTGGCTTTGGCTATGGTCTCGGAGCTGGAAATATTACGCTTGGATCAAGCCCATCAACACAAAATAGGCAACTTTCAACTAATCTAAGCTATGCATCCGTAGAAAAGGTCTACGACATACTTAGAAAAAATTTTGACGGAAAACTAGACAGTACAAAATTAACAGACGGCATGAAAAAAGGTATGGTAAACGCTACTGGCGATCCACATACTGAATATATGACTGCGGAAGAAACCAAAGAATTTAATCAAGACCTTAATGGATCATTTAGTGGCATAGGTGCAGAACTGGGTAAAGATAAAGACACCGTAATTGTTGTTTCGCCAATAGCAGGATTTCCTGCTGAAAAGGCAGGGCTAAAAGCAAAAGATGCCATTATTGAGGTTGATGGTCAAAGCACATATGGCCAAAGCTTAAGTGAGGTAGTTAAGAGGATTCGTGGACCAGAAGGTACTGACGTTAAGCTACGCATCGTGCGCAATCAACAGGAGGATCTTACATTAACTATCAAGCGGGCTAACATTACAATCCCTAGTGTTGAGAGTAAAATGCTAGAAAATAATATTGGATATATAAAGATTACACGATTCTCAGAGGATACTGTTCAGCTAGCCAAAGAATCTGCACAGTCATTAAAGCAACAAGGAGCAAAAGGAATTATTTTGGATCTTAGAGGTAATCCTGGCGGATTGTTAGACGCAGCAGTTGGTGTGTCTAGTATTTGGTTGCCAGATGGCAAGACAGTCCTTCAGGAGAAAAGAGACGGTGCTGTTATTAAAACTTATGACGCGGAGGGTAGTCCAATACTCGAGGGTGTTCCAACAGTTGTCTTAATTGACGGTGGAAGTGCTAGCGCTAGTGAGATTGTGTCTGGTGCACTAAGAGACAATAAGGTGGCGAAACTAGTCGGTGTTAAGAGCTATGGAAAAGGAAGTGTCCAGTCAGTTGAGAACTTACCAGATGGCTCCTCATTGAAAGTTACTATTGCACATTGGTTTACTCCTAGTGGACAGAGTATAGATAAACAAGGTCTCGAACCAGATGTAAAAGTCGAGGCCTCTAAAGACACTAAAGAAGATGTACAGTTACAAAAAGCCCAAGAGCAACTTAAACAATAATGTTATTTGCAGGTCATTTGAGCCTGTGATACTATCATAGAAGTAAAAAGGCAGTAATAGCTTGAAGGGGAGGAAGATTGTGGCTTTAGGGAAGCGACAAACAAAGTATATTTTTGTAACTGGTGGTGTGCTTTCTGGACTAGGCAAGGGTATTACTGCTGCATCTATCGGTAATATTCTAAAATCTCGTAATCTTAAAGTTAATATTCAGAAATTAGATCCCTATTTAAATGTCGATGCAGGCACGTTAAATCCTGCCGAGCATGGTGAATGTTTTGTGACAGTTGATGGTGCTGAAACAGACCTAGATCTTGGTCATTACGAGAGATTTTTAGATATTGAAACAACCCAAAAGAGTTCAGTAATGAGTGGTCGTATTTTACGACAATTGATTGAGGATGAACGGGCCGGCAAGTTTCTTGGTAAAACAGTTCAAGTCGTACCTCATTTAACAAACGCTATTCAGGATTATATTGATGAAGCTGGAAAAAACGTTGATGTACATATTGTAGAAATTGGCGGTACGGTTGGGGATTACGAAAGTCCTGCCTTTTTTGAAGCAATAAGGGAATTTGCAAGCAAAGTTGGGCGAGAAAATTGTTTGTATGTGCAGGTAGTTTATTTGCCGTACCTAGAAGCAAGTAAAGAGATAAAAACAAAGCCAGCACAAAATGCTACAAGAGAATTACGAAGTATTGGAATAATGCCAGATTTACTGGTAGCACGTTGTGAGAATTTTGCAAATGGTGCTGTCAGGCGTAAGTTAAGCGCTTTTTGTGGTGTTGCAGAAGAGGGTATCGCAGTTTTGCCAAACGCAAAAACTGTCTACGAAGTTCCTCTAACCCTAGAGGAGCAAGGTATTGGTAACTATATTGTGAGTAAGCTGAGTCTTAAGACGAAGAAACCTCAATTATCATCGTGGAATCAAGTCGTTAATCGTGCAAAAACAAAGTTTGATAGCAAGGTCACAGTTGGTGTAGTTGCAAAATACATGGATAATCAGGACACATACATGTCAGTATTCGAGGCCTTAAAGTCCGCATCATGGTGGCAAGGAGTCAATTTGGATATTTTATGGATAGATGCTGAAAAACTTGAAACAAAAGGAACAAACTTATCAGTTAAATTTAAGCGAGTAGACGGAATAGTGGTTCCGGGTGGTTTTGGATCTAGAGGGGTGGAAGGCAAGATAAAAGCTGCGCAGTGGGCTTTGAAACATAACTTACCGTATTTGGGTATTTGCCTAGGTCTTCAGGTTAGTGTGATTGCTTCGGCTCGAAATGCAGGTTTGCATGATGCCAATTCGGTAGAGATTGATCCAGACACAAAACACCCAGTCATTAATACGATGATTGATCAGAAAGGAAAAGAAGGCACAGGTGGGAGTATGCGTCTCGGTAATTATCCATGCGTATTAGTTAAGGGCAGCAAAGCGGAGCGAGTCTATAAAAAAAGTAAAATTATTGAGAGGCATCGTCATCGTTATGAATGTAACAATGATTACAGAGATCAATACGAATCTTGGGGTATTCGCGCTGTCGGAACATCACCCGATAATCACTTAGTTGAAGTCATAGAAGCTATTAATCATAAATTCTTTTTAGCAAGCCAGTTTCATCCGGAATTTACCTCAAGACCAAACAGGCCACAATCATTGTTCGAGGGGTTTATTAATAGTTGTAAAAAATGAGAATAATTGTCATATAAACGTAAATGGAGTAGCATAAGCATTATGGATATATCAAACAATAAACAAAAGAAAATATTATTAGTAGAAGATGACGATAATCTGGCGAATGTATACCTTGCGAGACTAGAAGTGGAGGGCTTTATAGTAAGGCGTGTACCAAATGGAGAAGATGCATTAGCTTCTGCTATTGAGTTCAAGCCAGATTTAGTTTTATTGGATGTGATGATGCCAAAAGTGAGTGGATTTGATGTACTAGATATACTAAGAAATACACCCGAAACCGCCAACTTGAAGATAATAATGCTTACTGCCTTGAGCCAAGATAACGATAAAGCTAGGGCAAATCAGCTGGGTGCAGATGATTACCTCGTTAAATCGCAAGTAGTCATTGCAGATGTGGTAGATAGAATTAAAAGCCAGCTTGGTGTAAACGATTAATTTTTGCAACTATTAGCACAAAGCCTGTTCTAATTGACAAAAGATTTGGTATTGTAGTAATGTATTGGTACTAAAACAAAATAAAGATGTCAGAAATAGACCAAATTCCACAAAATCAGGAAGCTGAAGAAAAGAGCAAAACACTTTCGTTTAACGATTTTCAAGAAATGCTGAATAATTATGAGTTGTCGGGTGACTCTCCAGAAGTACGGTTAAATGCATTGAGTTCATCATCTAAAGAAAACATAGCATTATTTATATCTGATTTAAATAGAGGGTTGACGGGTACTGAATCTACAATGATACATGATCAAACTATGAAGATTGGCGAAAAAGAAACAGTTAATCCTGAAGATCGTTATCAAATTTTTTCAAATGTTATAGAAAAGATTCATAATTCACAGCAGGGGATTAATCCAGCACGGTTGGTGATGCATTGGCGCTTGCAACCGTAATATTACATCCATTTTGTGATGGTAATGGCAGAACCGCTAGAGCTATTGGTTTATTATATCGGTCTGAATTTGATAATGAGGGTCAAGAAGATTTTGATCAACTAGTAGAATCGCGCGATAGAATACGGGAAAGTGGTGGATTTATGATAAATGGCTATGTCCCATATTCAAAGGGTGAAAACCTAAATCAAACTGACACCATCAATACATACATTGACAGTACCAATGAGTTATACACTGGCCCATATGGTCAGGCTTTACTTCATGATTAAGAGAAGTGAGGGACTACTATTTTACTGAGACTTCGGTACGTCGAGCGGTTTTACCAGTGAAGAGCCTTACTTTACGCGTAGTATAAGTAACGATACCGTCTTTTGACGCATGAATTGTGAAGTTTCGGCTCATGTAGGTTCCTTCGCCAGCACGTTTTGTGGCTCCTACTTGACGGACAATAACTTGACCATTCTTAACTTTTTGGCCACCAAATAACTTGACACCAAGTCTTTGTCCTGGACTGTCATGAACGTTTTTACTGCTACCACCTGCTTTAACTTTTGACATATTAATTCCTTATTAGTATTACCAGTTCACGACCTACTATTTGATTATCGCGATGATAAATCAAATCTTTATCTAATGCGTGAACAAAACTCTTTCGAGTATACCCCATATCTGTTAAGTGGTCAAGCATAGGTAAGTGTTTTATTCCATATTTTGTAAACCAGGCTGGAATCGCGATACACATCTTAAATCCCGGTTTTGTTTGTCTAGCTACATTTTGCAGGAATTTTTTGTGAATAACGTTAACACTATTAATAATTGTTTTAAGCTGATCTGGGTTGGGTTCAGATGAGAAGGGTCGCCCAAGATAGGTTTCTGATGCAATGCAATCAAAATCTTGCCAGATAAGATTACAGGCATCACCAGCTTCTAAAAGATATGTTTGCCGACTAAGGTCGTAAGAAGCTTGCTCATAAAGCCAATCTAGGTTTATCTTGGAATACTCAACCATTCTTTCCTCAATATCAGTTCCGTAAACATCGTGACCCATAAGCAAGGCTTCTTGAAGGATTACGCCTGTACCACAAAACGGGTCTAGTATACTTTGTGAATAATCTTGCGAGGCAAGATTAATGATTGTTTGTGCAAGTTTTGGTGGTAGCATACCCACTCTAGCATCTCGTTTCGGCCGTTTTTGATCACGAGATGCGTAAGAGTTTATATTCTGGACATTCTTAGTTTTGGCAATAACTACCTGGTTTGCGTCACCTGTAATAATTAGCTCTATGCCGGGTTCCGCGGTAAGTTTATTAAAGATGACTTGAGCGGTATTGAGTGCCGGTTGACTATTGGGAATGACTCTAACTGTCCTATTAAGATTTTGGATTAATTTTTTAAGTTTGAGTGCCTCTGAACTTATTGTTCTTGGTGAGATGTTCAGGTCGTAAACGCTGATACCTAGTTTTATTTTGCCTTCTGGTAAGTTATTAATTAAATCTGGTAGCAATATCGACAGGTGATGACTGATATTTTTCCAATCTGTTTTGGGTATGGTTGTTAGTATTTCACAAAGCTTGATGCATCCACCCAGATTATCAAGTTTTATTTTTGAGTAGGGGAGGTCGATTATGGCAGAGGATTCTCCAAGAGGAGAAATATTCTCTGAGCCATAGATGCTTTCTAACTCGGCTAGTGATATTGACGGCTGTCGGCCTAAGATTAACAAACTACTCGACATACTGGCTATTAGTATACCTGGTATAATGTGAATATCTATGTCAGAAGAAAAAAAGCAACAACGTTGGAAGATAATTATCAATACAATAACGCTCTTGGCGCTAGTGTTATTAATTTATCTGGTACGTAAAGATGTTATCGAAACAGTTGCAAAAATTGATGATATTAGCTGGTGGATATTACTATTGATGATACCAGTTCAAGCACTAAACTTTCAGACTTACGCCCTGATGTATGATGATTTACTGCGATTTTTAGGGCATAAAATTAGTATCAGCAAATTATACCGAATAACTCTTGAGCTAAACTTTGTTAATCATGTCTTTCCAAGTGGTGGTGTTTCTGGGTTTTCATACTTTAGCTTACGATTACGAACATTAGGGGTGAGAACAGGCACGTCAACTCTAATACAGCTAATGAGATTTGTGTTAGTTTTTGTATCGTTTCAGGTAGTTTTGGCAATTGGGGTTCTGGCTTTGGCGTTCTCGGGGGCGGTTAATAATTTCGTATTGTTAATTGCCGGGTCAATTGCAACGTTGTTAATTACTGGAACCATGCTTCTTGCATATATCATCGGTAGCAAACAAAGAATAAATATGTTTTTTACGGGTATCACAAAATTAGTTAATAAAGTTGTTAGTTTTGTTAGACCAAAGAATCCCGAGACCATTAATATACATAGAGCTCAAAAAGCGTTTGGCGAACTTCATGAGAACTATCTGCTTATAAAGAAAGATTTTAGCGTTCTTAAGAAACCCCTATTTCATGCATTGTTTTCAAATATTACAGAAATCGTCACGTTGTATTTGGTGTTCGTAGCCTTTGGTTTCTGGGTTAATCCTGGAGCGGTTATTTTAGCCTATGCTGTTGCCAACTTCGCGGGTCTTGTATCCATTCTCCCGGGAGGGGTTGGTATTTATGAAGCCCTAATGACGGCAGTGCTAGCTTCTGCGGGTGTGCCAGCTGGAATTAGTTTTCCGGTTGTAATAATGTATCGTGTATCAACTATGGCTATGCAATTACCTCCAGGGTACATTCTTTATCATAAAGCAGTTCAAGACAACGACATCAAGTTATGAATAACCAACTAGTCTATTCGGTGACTGATTTTGTGGCAATTTGTAACCAAGTTCTAGATACTTCATTTGGATTCATTCAAGTTATCGGGGAAATAGCCAATTATAAGATCAGTAGAAATAAGTGGGTATATTTTGATTTAAAGGACCAGTACTCATCATTACGATTTTTTGGTAGTGCATTTAACTTACCTGGTGAATTAGATGATGGAATGATGGTTGTAGCGAGCGGGATACCTCAATTGCATCCAAAATTTGGTTTTAGCGTTAACTTTCATAACATTAAACTTTCCGGAGAGGGAAGTATCCAAAAATCCAAGAGCTTACTGGAGCAGAAGCTTGCCAAGGAAGGTTTGTTTGATGAAGTTCGTAAGAGAAATTTACCCATAATGCCAAGTAAGGTTGCAATCATAAGTTCCTCAGAATCAGCTGGATTTACTGATTTCACAAAGATCGTAAATGAGCGATGGTCAGGCCTTGATATCATTCTTTGTGATGTTTCGGTTCAGGGTGATAACTCACCAAGTCAAATTATCAGAGCAATTGACTACGTAAACCAACACTATCAGGATGTTGAGGTGCTAGTAATTACTAGAGGAGGAGGGAGTAACGATGACCTACAGTCGTTTAACCATGAAGGAGTGGTCCGAGCCATTATAGCGAGTCGTATACCAACACTGGTTGCAATTGGTCATGAGGTTGAT
The DNA here is from genome assembly GCA_023898625.1 of Candidatus Nomurabacteria bacterium. Lineage (NCBI taxonomy): Bacteria > Candidatus Nomuraibacteriota > Candidatus Nomurabacteria bacterium. The sequence continues at coordinate 99,097 of CP060231.1, read as the reverse complement.
ATTTCTCTTGCTGAGAGAGTAGCAGATAAACGTGCCAGTACGCCTAGCAATGCGGCGCAGGTATTGGTCCCGGATAAAAAACATGTTTTACAAAACATCACAACACAACAAGAATACTTGCGAGATTATCTGCAAAGGATGTTAGAGTCATCCAAAACACATATAGTTGACAGAGAGTTAGTAATTCAAGAAGCCGTAACGAATCGTATTTATAAATCGAAGGATTATCTTGATACAGCAATGAATACTATTCAGATTCTTGATCCAATACAAACGCTAGACAGAGGGTTCGTCATTGTTCGTCAAAATGGCAAGATAATAAGTAAGTCTTCGCAACTAGCTACAAGATTACCTATAAGTTTGCAGTTTAGTGATGGTATCATTAATTTCGCACCGAAAGAGGAGTAGTTTATACTTTAACTATGAGCAATAATTACCAACAAATGTCTGATAAATTAGATAGCTTAATGATGGAGCTTAAGAGTGGGGATTTGGATATCGATGAAGCAATAAGCAAGTATCAAGAAGCTCAAAAATTAATTAGCAAAATGAAGAAATATCTTGAGGAAGCAGAGAATAAAATAACTAAGATTAAAGCTGAAATAGAATAGTAAATTCTATGGAACTTGCTTGGAATATAATTTTAGTATCGTTAGCTGTCATTTTTGTTGCATTCACATTTGTTATTGCTGTTGGAGCGCCATTTTTGCCCACCTTAAAAGACAGAGTACCAGATATTCAAAAACTCTGTAGGCTGAAGCCGGGCCAATCCGTCTTAGAATTGGGCAGTGGTGACGGACGTATTTTATTGTCATTTGCTAGGCAGGGTATTAGATCTGTCGGGTATGAGATAAATCCATTTCTTGTTATTTACTCAAAAATTATTACTTTCAAGTACAGAAAGTTAGTAAAAATTCATTGGGGAAATTACTGGACAAAACAATGGCCTCCAACTGATGCAATTTTCGTGTTTTTATTACAACCATACATGCAAAAACTGGACAAACATATTATTCAAAAATACCCCAAAGGTGTTAAATTAGTTAGTTTTGCATTTACTATTCCGGACAGAAAACCTACAAGGCAAATTAATGGTATGTATCTTTATGAATATGATAAACAATTGAAAAAAAATCATAGGTAGGTTAACATTAACGGTATGAACAAGGATAGTCGAATAACTGAGAACGATCAAGGATCGATAAATGCCTTGTTGATACCACTGATTCTGGTAACAATTTTATTTCTTGCAGTGAGTGGATTTGCTATTTGGGCTTATTCAAGTCGCCAAGAGTATAAGAACAATACAGACGGTATTGTGGCTAAACAGGTTGAGATTGCCAAAAAAGAAACCGCCACTCAAAAAGATAATGAATTTACCGAAAAAGAGAAACAACCTCTTGAAACATATCAGGGCCCAGACTCGTTCGGTGGGGTAATTATTAAGTACCCCAAAACGTGGAGTGCTTATGTCGAGGATAGCGGTAAGGGTGGTACACCTGTCGACGGGTATTTTAATCCAACAACTGTTCCAGGATTGCAGAGTGGCTCTGCGTATGCATTGAGAGTGCAGGTGGTAGATAGACAATTTTCTGAAGAGGCCCGGACTTATGATGCACAAGTGAAATCTGGGAAAGCACGATCAACTTCTTATACAAATCGCAACATACCAGGCGTTGTTGGTATGAGGATTGACGGAGAAATATCACCCAAACAACAAGGAATTGTTATTCTAATGCCACTAAGAGATAAAACAGTTAAATTATTCACCGAGTCTGATCAATACTACGGCGACTTTAATAACAACGTTTTGCCAAACTTTTCATTTACCCCATAAGTAAACTCCTGCTATTATTTAAATAGTAAAGGGGTAGATACTAATGAGGTCTTTTGGTGATGTTATAGGAGTAAATAACACTGACGTTTTTTATAATATTGCCGAGGATCTAAGGGTGCCATTTTATAGAATTCTAAACGAGCTGAGCCTAGAAGAGTCCAAAGGAAACTTAAAAAATCAAACGAATGCGCGTACTATTGCCGATGCAGCACTAAAGTTGCTTGACGGATATATTTTGACAACCAAACTAAAACACAATCAACAACAGTTTAATATTGAGCCTGTTTCAGCGCATGCAGTTTTATATGAATCTAGCCAACAGCTTGGCAAGCTAGCGCGTTTGCACAATTTTGATATATTATTAAACTTACAGAAGAGTGTTGGACAAATTATCGCGAACCATCAAGCTCTAGGGCTAGCAATAACTAGCCTAGCTTATAGTTTTCTTTACGATTATGATCCAGCAAATAGACACAAAAATACCCTGTTGTTTAACTTGCATTCTAGCAACAAAGATACTGTTGAGATTGGTGTGTATAGTAGCGATAGCAACATATCATCCGGTAGCTTGCGTAGATTACGTCAGTTAAAGGGTCGTGCAAGGCAACCATTGTCAGAGCTTTCGTTCGGTAGTAATAGTGGGTTGATCATTGCCGATGAGCTATTTTGTGATATGAATTCAAAATTAGTTGCTAGCAGATATAATAAACTAAAGGGCGTTAAGGCAATGCTTATGCCAAGCAAACAACTTTCATTATGCTAAGTAAAAAACCTAGCATTACTAATGTGTTGGTTGTTGAGCCGGATGAGCTTTTGGCCAAAACATACAGAAGGATACTTAATGATAGTGGCTACTACGTACGTTCTTCGACTAATGCACAAGACGCGATTATTGATATCGACTCTACAAAGCCAGATGTAATAATTGTTGAAATTCAACTTCGTTTACATAATGGTATTGAGTTACTAAATGAGATTCGTTCATATCCAGATTTAAGTGAAATCCCTATTATTGTTTTGACATATGTTCCAGAGGTGAGTTTCTCCAGCTTATTGAACGACAAACAGCTTAAGTTTGTTAAGTATTTACACAAATCTCAAGCAACCCACCAAGATATACTTTTCGCGGTTCAGGAAGCGCTTGCTCAATGAAACACATAAACACAACCGGAGTAGTACTTGGTAGGATAAATTACCGTGAAGCGGATAGGATCATTAAAGTTATTACTCCGGATTTTGGAAAGGTTAGTTTAATGGCTCGTGGCGTACGAAAAATAAAAAGTAAACTAGCGGGAGGAATCGAATTATTTAGTATTAGTACATTGAGCTTTATTCAAGGCAGTGGTGAAATATCAACCCTAACATCAACTCGTTTGCAAACTCATTTTAGTAACATCATACAAGACTATTCTCGTACTTCTGTTGGTTATGAGGTTCTGGGCTTATTAGATAAAACAACTGAAGATAGTTGCGGTACTGAGTATTATCATCTCTTGGTTAATGCTCTGTCATATTTAGACAATCTAAAACTAGACAGCCAGATTACTAGGTGCTGGTTTCTAGGTAATCTATTAAAGGTTTTAGGGCACTATCCAAATGTTGTGACAGACGTCGATAATATTGCTCTTAAAGAAAGTCAACAGTATGACTTTGACTATCAAAATATGGCTTTTGTTACCGCAAGTACCGGAAGGTTTAATAAGAACCACATTAAGATTCTACGTATGTTAATTGATCAAAATCCGACAATATTACAGCATGTTTCTGGGGTTTTAGATATTATGAACGATATTCAGCAAATCCTATCAAGATGCATAAAGCAAACAACTAGCTAAGATTAAATTTGATACACTCCTCGCTAGGCTCTATACATTTATACAGTAATATGTTATTGTATGGTGATGAAAATTTCAAAAAAGGCAGGAATTGCATTGGCTATATCACTCCCACCAATTTTTATTTTTAATAAAGATGTTGGCGCAGAGAAACTAGAACAATCTAACGACAATACCACTACTACGGTAGTCGAAACTTATATTCATGAATCTCCACTAGAGAGTCCCGGATATTATGCGAAAAAGGAGAGTAACATAGATTCTTCTGATAAAGAAGGAGAAATATTAAACATTGCGGTGATGGGCTTAGGTGCTGTTTTATTGGTTGGCTCGGGGGTTTTAATCGTCAAAGATATCATAAAGTCGGAGACAGAAGAGAACTACTTTAATGATAGAGTACCAGATGACCAGGAGATTATTTATCCAGACTCAGTAAGTGTCTCAAATCGGTCAATACCAATTGGTCCAGAAGATGACCCAAATTTTTGGCCACCAAAATCGTAAACTTATAACGATATAATCTGTTATAATTGGCAATATGAACAATAAAGTAAAGATGGATGATATTGTAAGCTTGTGTAAAAGGCGTGGGTTTATTTATCAGGGCTCCGAAGTTTACGGTGGTTTGAGTGGCACGTGGGATTACGGTCCGCTTGGTGTATCACTAAAACGAAAAATCATGAACCTTTGGTGGAAGATGTTCGTCGAGGAGCGAGATGATATGTATGGCGTGGATGCAGCTATTCTCATGAATCAAAAGGTCTGGAAGGCGAGTGGTCATGTCGACACGTTCACTGACCCGTTGGTGGAATGTAGTAACTGCCATGGTCGTTTCCGCGAGGATAAGATTGACACCAGCAAGTGTCCAACTTGCGGCACCAAAAATCCGTTCGGTCCAGCACGTCAATTCAATATGATGTTCAAGACGCACATAGGACCTGTTGACGAAACGATTAAAAAGCAAGGTATACATATAACATCTAATGTAGATACAACCACAGGTTCTGTGAGTACAGTACAAGATGAAGAAAGTAAAACCATTGCCTATTCGTTGAATAATGATACTTCACTTGTTTATCTGCGACCAGAGACCGCACAAGGAATATTCACGAACTACAAAAATATTGTAGATAGTTTCAGCCCAGATCTACCATTCGGCATTGCACAGCAGGGTAAGGCATTTCGTAACGAAATTAGTCCACGAGATTTCGTATTCCGTAGTCGTGAGTTCGAGCAGATGGAAATTGAGTATTTCGTTCATCCAGATAACTGGCAATCAGTATTTGAACAGTGGGTTAAAGATATTCACACGTTTTTGGAAGTACTTGGCCTCCCTAGCGATAGTGTGTATGAACTTGAAGTACCCGAAGATGACTTGGCTCATTACAGCAAACGTACTATAGACTTTGAATTTGATTACCCTCATGGGCGTGATGAGTTGCTTGGGCTTGCGTATCGGACGGACTTTGACCTAGGTAATGTCCAGCGAGAGTCTGGCAAGAACATGATATATCGCCCAAAAGATGGTGGTGAGCCGTTTGTGCCACATGTGATTGAACCATCTTTTGGCGTAGAACGAGCGTTTATGGCCGTGCTTGTCAGTGCTTATGCAGAGGATGAACAAAGTGGTGAAAAGCGTGTATTCCTAAAGCTTCCTGCGCATCTCGCACCAGTGAAGGTGGCGGTTTCGCCACTACTCAAGAACAAGCCAGAGTTGGTGCAAAAGGCTCAAGAAGTTTACAAAACTCTAAAGAACGAGTTTGGTAATGTTATGTGGGACGATAACGGCAACATCGGTAAGCGTTACCGTCGCCAGGACGAGATCGGCACGCCGTATTGTGTGGTGATAGATTTCCAAACCTTAGAGGACGACACCGTGACTGTCCGCGACCGCGACACCACTAAACAAGAACGAATTAAAATTATAGAATTAGGAACTAAACTGTGATAGAAGTTGATGCTCTTACCAGAATGGCCGATAGCCTACGAGTATATGACGTAGACCAAGATGGCTGGGAAGGTGATCCAGAAGGATCCAACCCTAAATCAGTAGAGAGTAATTTGACCCATGTTGGTAAACACCTGGCAGGTGTTTTGGCCTTCAAGGAATTTGCTAATTCAGATGTGGTCCAAAAAGAGATCGTACCTGATTTTATGCAATACGGACTTCGCATAGCCAGATGGGGTGGCGTTGTGCTTAATGATCTGGTTGAATTGCCAAACTTATATATTAAACAGGCCCGCCAGATAAATTATCGTATTAGCGAAGAATTTATGAAACGCCCTGTCCTAAGCTTGATGTTGGCTAATGGAATATTATTGGGTAAGCAAATGCATGATGAAGATCACGAAAGTGTACGTCAAGAAGCTCAATCGTTGCGCTCTGGACGCCTGAAGGATGTTGCTAAAATTTTAGTTATGGAAGCGCATTTTCAATCAGTGGATGGTCTTTTTAGTTTAGAAGAATCATTTGAAGATAGATTAGCCGTTTTGCGACAGAGATTTGGAATTCCAAAGCCCGATGAAAAAGAAGTATGAGTATAGATAATAATCCAAAAATCCGCATCAAAGACGCTTGGTTATTGCGCCAAAATGCCTCGCAGCATCTTCATGAGCTATGGGCAAAAGAAGGCGATGTCCTTGCAGACGATGAGCACATGAAAAAAGTGGTCAAAGCTTATCGTAAATCTTGGGAAAATTATGAAGCCAGAGTCATAAAAGGTATGTGCGATCTGTATGATCTGGAATTTTATCAGAACTTGATTGATGTGTATATTGCGCCTTGGTTTGGGGCGTTTAGTGACCCATTGGTTATTGGCGTCAAGCATGATCCGGATGAGTTCGTGGACACATTAACTCATGAGTTGCTACACAGATTACTTACGACCAATAACAAATACCTGATGGGTGACGGAACCACGCTTGGTGACGAATGGAGGCGACTGTTTGGAAAAGAGCATGACTTCAATACCTTGGTTCATATTCCTGTTCATGCTGGCTTGAAAGCGGTTTATCTAGATATTCTAAAAGAGCCAAAAAGACTAGAGCGCGACAAACAGTACTGTAAAGAACATGAGGAGTCATGGGGCAAGCCATATGTTCAGGCCTGGGACTATGTAGAGCAAAACGATTATAAAAAGATAAATGCTGATCTTCGCCGAAGCTACAATAAGCTATCAACAAAATAGTCAAAAACAGCCGTTCGTAAAGTGCTTCTAAACATAGTATAATATAGTTTATGTCAGAGGTATTTGATGTTCGCCAGGAATTGTCTGGTTTTGAAGCAGTGCCCGGGAATGTCCCAGAGATTAGTGAAGAAACTCGTCAAACATTGGCCAGGGTTATATTGGATGAGACGGTAGAGATTGTCACGAATAATCGTAGAGCACAAGTACGATATGACGGCATGAATGACGGAGAGTTTGCCGAGTTATTCCGTCCGTTGGTGGATGTTTTAGCATTGGATCCTGCGGTCGATAGGCCACCGCTTCGCGTTAGTATAGATAGGGCCTCGAAGCTTGGAATGGTGCCGAGCCAGAAGGCTATTTATGACAGGACGACATTGTCCAAAATTCAGTCCCACTTAGGCTTTAGGCCAAAATTTCGTTTTCAGGATTGGATGAAGGCGGATTATGTAACGGCAGGCAAGCGTCTTGCGCAGATTGTTGGAGGCCGGCCTACGCGTTTTGATATACAGTCAGCCGGAAAGGGTGAAATTAGACAGCTCGGCGATTTTCCAACAGTTGATGAGGTTAAGGGTAGGTTTGGTCGTTTGGCAGTATTTCATGAGCTTATCGGCTATCCTAGTTGTCGAGGGTGGGTAGATGATGACTATATGGATTGGTCTGTAGCATTTTATCGACAGAACCCCAACACTACGATTACTGCAAGGAATCTTGACAATCTATCAGCGTCAGGCCTGGGCCCATCGCGACAAGCTATTTACTCAAACTATGGGTCGTTATCAAAGTTTCAGGATTTGTCACGTCAACATTATGATTCTGTTACTGAGAGTGAAAGCTTCGACCGTGAGCAAAGAGTCGTGGAAGCGATAGAGCTATCTCAGCATGAACCAACATTATCTGAAGCTATCCTAGAATTTGATCAACACAGAGAACAAGATAGAATTTTGCAGATTTCAGCACAATTTCGCTTGGCTCGACATTTTATGACCGATGCAACACCTTCGGTGCTACGAGATATGTCGTTAATAAAAAATCCAAACGTATTTACGCGGAGTTGTATGAATAAAGCGCCTGGTAGCTTGAAGGCTGCAGATATTGAAACTATCGCATTGGCATTTGGTGTATTTGATGATCTATGGTCTATGCATAGGTTTGATAGCGTAGATCTAAAGTTGTGTTAAAATCTATTTAAGTAAATGGGTTAAAAAATGACTCGAGAATTTGTCGATATTGATGGACTAGAAATGATGGCAGGAACAGTCAGCACGACACTTGAGACTGTCCCAGAGGAGTTTTTTGCTGACAAAGATCTTCTATCTAATATTATGGAGCCTCTTAGGTTAGAAAGTCACAGGATTCTATCTGGCTGGTGGGTATATAGAGTCATTCCTTCATATTATGTTGGATGTAATGCTTTTGGAGAGCCCGATGGCGTTCACGCACAAAGTGGAGATATATTTTATGGGGTATATAGTGGTATTGACTTAGTGCAAAGTGGTGATTCGTTGTATGGAGAACACGCACTATTATCGCCAAGTATTGTTTTTGAAACCATCGATAATGTTGAGGGGCAATATGGTTTGTCACAAACGTATCTACACGTAGCAGTACCATTGGTCGATAATCTTGTTGCCATAGAAAAGGTCGGGTTTGGCTATGCAAACTGAAGTTGAGGTGAAGTTCGTCGATATTCAATTAACACAAACTCGTCGACTACTAAAAGAAGTTGGTGCTGATTGTATATTTCCAATGCGAGAAATGAGGCGTGTAATCATGGATACACCAGATTTGATATTGCACAAAGACCATAAATTTTTAAGATTACGCGACGAAGGAAACAAGATCACTGCTACTTTAAAGAGCATAGATAAATCAAGACCACTAAATTTACACTCAGTACAGGAGATAGAAGTAGAAATAGATAATTTCGATAAAGGCATCGAACTTTTTACATTACTTGGGATGAAGGTGCTATCTTATCAAGAGTCAAAACGTGAAACGTGGAGTCTCGAGGGTGCAGAGGTTGTTTTGGATATATGGCCTTGGCTAAATCCATTAATCGAGATAGAAGCAGACGAATTGGCTGTTAAGAAAGTGGCAAAATTATTAGGCTTTGATTGGGAACAAGCATTGTTTGGCGGTATAATGCCGGTTTACAGAAAGCAGTATCCCAATATACAAAAAAACTTTAAGATTACGAATCTAAAAGAAGTTCGGTTTTCTGATCCAGTACCTAAGCAACTTATCGGAGAATCAGATAATTAAATGAGAGCGGATTTAGAATTACCAAGTATTGAAGAGTACAATCTTCTCCGTGAAGCGTTTGTAGAGATTGGCTATTCTGAGTATTCAACCGTAAAGCAGATGCCCAACGACCAAAATGCATTGTATATTGGTGCAGAGAAACTTTACATTGATACTGAGTTTTTAGTATGGCCTCCGGTTACATTATGTATAAATGGAATCATAAGAACTCAATCGTGGGGGAGTAGTTTGGTAGTAAAGTACAGGCAACTAGCACACAATGCTACAACAGAGAATTCCTCGGTGAATCATAGCTATGTATTTAGAGAGGAGCAGGGTGATTTGGTAGAATTTGGGCACAGCATTTTGGCGTGTCCAAAAATTTCATCTCCAACAATGGATATTGATTTATTAGAGTCTGATACCATGCTCGATCAAATCGCGGGAGGAGAGAGGATTTTACGACAAAACACAGGTAATCAGCTTGAAATTGCTAGTGGTGATTGTGGGATACTGTTTGATAGAATTGCAGAGTTTTTGTAGTTATTGCGCAAAAAATACAGCATTAATTTTCTGAATGTTAGGATAAAATATCACCCAGGCAATTAATATCTAAATAGGAGAACAAGTTGGAAGATACTGACACACAACAAAGTCTGAAATCAAATAAAGAAAAAGAAACAAAAGCTGGTGGTGAAGAAACAGATGTCTTTGCTTGGGCTAATAATTTGGTTCAAATAAAAGAAGAACTGACAATTGAACTTTTTCTTTTCAGTAAGAATTATGTTGTTTACCGTGCCCAGGTTAGCAAGTCTTTGCACAGAAATCTAGAAGCCATACTTATCGACAACTTATTAGAGGCTGTACTAGATGGCGCTGATAGTGGCTTGGTGGTGCGTAATTTTGAAGATGCAGAAGAAGAAAAAAATGTCCTACAACGTACTCGCCTAAACAAAGTCGAAAATGCTCACATGGTATTAAATTGGTTAAAAACCCAAGAACATGAAATTGAACCATTTGTCGAGGAAGAGCACGACTTTAAGCGAGTAAAGGGTGTAGTGGCTAGGTGCTCACATAAGGAGTTACCAACGCCTTTTTATATCATTAAAGCCTTACCTCAGTCACAAATCATGAAAGGTAGTGCTGGTTGGATGTTGCGTGGAGGAAAATTTGTGCCATTTGATGCCGAGGGAGCTTTACGAATACCTGCTGATAATCAATTATTAGTTCTAGAGAGCGATATCTATGTATTCAATCAGTCTAAGTTGGCGAGCTTGTTTGGGTATGATGCAAAAAAATACACCATTGCAGAGCAAAAGCTGAAGTTGATAGCTGAGCATTTTAAGCTAAGTATTGACACAGATCAGACCATAGAGCAAATGGTAAAAGGGAAGAAGAATTTAGTGAATAAACTTCAAAAACTTGATCCAACAAAAGTAACTCAAGAGAAGTTAGTGCAACAAGCAGAAGAGCTTGACTTGCCATTAATGGTTGACAATTCCGGCGCTATCATCATTATGGACAGCAAGGATCTTAATGTGTTCGTAAATCTATTGAATGATGATTATGTAGAATCACCCGTTACTAATGAAAGATACGAAATCACGGGCAAAAAACCTCTTAAACCACCAGAGGGCGAGGAAATACTCAAAACATTACCTCCTGATGCCTTAGCCAAGTAGCTGGATTACTTTATACTGTACAATTTAGCAACAAGAGTGTATAATATTGCCTAATACGAGGTTATTATGAAATCTAGTACCCAAGATTCGCAAACTATTACAAAACTCCAGAAGGAGAATAAAGAGCTAAAAGCACGTCTAGCCAAAGTTCAGACATCTCCAACAAATCAAAAATTATCAGTATTCAAAAAAGTAGGAATAGTTCTGGCTATCGGATTAGCTGGTGCGATGTTAGTGGTTGGCAATTTAGTATTTTGGACAGGTCGAACACTTACAGATACAAACAGATATGTTCAGGCCACTCAGCCAATCATCCAAAATAAAGACGTACAGACTGCAATTGCCGATAAAGCTACTTCTGCAATTTTTGATAATATTGATGTGGAAAAGATTGCTCAAGATATCTTGCCACCTAAAGCACAATTTTTAGCACCATCTTTTGCCTCACAGGCCGAATCTTTTACTAATCAGCAAATAGAAAAAATTGTCTCTAGTGATAAGTTTATGGATACCTGGCAAACCGTTAATGCTCAAGCGCATCAAAGATTACTGAATTTCGTAAAAAACTATCAAGGGGATGGAACTTTTGACGTAAATGATTTATTTGATCGCATAACTCAAAATTTGCAAGGCAGTAAGCTAGCTTTTTTGGGTAACGTAAACCTTCCTGACAAGATCGGGTCAATTCAGCTAATTTCAGCTCCAAATCTTCCTAAAGCTCATTGGTTGGTCGTAAATCTGTGGTGGATACGACTGCTATCGATAGCTATGTTTGTGTTATTGACTATTTTGGCGATACAAATTTCAAAAAATAAACGCAAAACTATCATAAGAGTAGATATCTTGTACGCACTTCTAATGGTTGCCTCACTACTGGCTCTTAGAATTGCCCGGACGGCTTTGGTTAATGGCACTGACCCAAATTATCAGTCAGCTGTCATGGCAATATGGGATATCGTGTTTAGATCGTTAGTACAACAAACTTATGCTTTAGCTTTTGTATTCAGCTTTGTTTCTGGAGTAGCTTGGTTCACAGGCAAGGGTAAACTTGCAACTCGTACCAGGACTAGTATTTCAACCGCTCTAAATGGAGATATTCAGCAGGCAATATATCACGATAAAAAGCCAAAGTTTGCATTATGGATGGGTTCTAGTAAGAGATTTATTGAAATTATTCTGGCAATTTTAGCTGGGTTAAGCCTGTTATTTATATCACTAACACCAATGAATATATTGATAATTTCTATAATAGTGATAGCGTTGGTTGTGTTAATCGAGGCACTTAGTATTACTAAATAGTCGTTGCCCATCTAAAAGCCGCAAAAATAAGGTGTTATACTATATTTAAATGAGATTTAGAAGAAAACCAAAACAACAAGAAAAAAAGACAGATGTCTATGCCTTTATTGACAGCCAAAATCTCAATCTTGGCATTCAAAGAGCAGGGTGGAAGATGGACTGGCGTAAATTCAGACAATTTTTAGAAAACAAGTATGGCGTTACTAAGGCATACATGTTTATTGGATATGTTTCGGAAAACGAAGATATGTATAACCAGCTTCATGAAGCAGGGTATTTGATAGTGCTCAAACCAACTGTTGAGTCTAATGCTAGCTCTGATGACAAGCAAGCCAAACCCATGATTAAGGGGAATATCGATGCAGAGCTTGTATTGTATGCCATGAAGGAAATGCCAAATTACGCAAAGGCCATTATAGTTTCGGGCGATGGCGACTTCTATTGTTTGGCAGAATATCTGGAGTCAAAAAGTAGGCTGAAGCACATAATGACTCCAAACTGGAAGTATTCAAGCTTGCTTAAACCGTATGAGAAATATGTAGTAAGGCTTGATCAAAGACGCAAAGAGCTCGAGCACATCGATTATCGTCCTAAAACAAAAGCTTCAAAAAAACTAAAATAAGTTAGTGAAATTAATATCGGCAGAGTGTCTAACGTACCAGAGTGCACCAATGCCTAGGGCGAGTAGTGCAAATAGTATAACCGTTCTAAGTTTTTCATTCATGACTACTTTGATTATCCTCGACTGGCTTTGCGATTACAACCAGCCTTTGCTTAGATGTCCACATCGGTGTGCAAGTATACAGCGTTAAGGTTGGTTCATCGGTGTTCTGTTCTATCTCTGTTTGATGTGGTTCAACAACACGTACCTCTTGAGCTTGGTATAGATGTTTCTTGCCTTGCCAAAAGACAGCAAACTGGTCGCCAACCTTTATCTTATCTAGGTGGTAGAAAATAGCAGGGCCATCACTATAAGTAAATCTGTGTCCGACAATTACCGTGTTTCCGCCTTTGTCAGGTGTGGATGTTTGAGGTCGTCGCCAGACGCCTTTTTTTAGAGTATCCGAATATTTACCTTCGTTGATTGATGTATCAAGACCCATCTGTGGAATCACGAGGCGATTATCTTGAGGTATCGGTTTGGTGCCTGGTTGATTGTTGTCAGAATAGGCGATTTCATTAGAAATTTTTCCAGTTTTTAACTTTATCCAATAAGACATCTCTGGTAGCAAGGGCATAATTATTAAATAAATCCCAAGAGCAATAACGATAATTGATAAAAAATCGTTAAAGATACGAAGTTTGCGATCTTTCTTTTTATAAACGAACTCACGCACCTAATAAGTATAACAATTTTAAGTTAGATTTGATGATATTATTGTGTTATGAAGGCTCAAGATGTGATAGATGAACTTGCTAAGTACGAGAATCCAAGTGATGCGGAGTTTTTGCAACGTTTTTTCAAGACAGGAGAGGGGCAATATGGTGAAGGGGACGTTTTTATTGGTTTGCGCGTGCCACAATCTCGCAAGGTCGCTAAGCAGTTTATTGATCTGTCGCTTCGCGAAATTGAATATCTTCTAGAAAGTCCGATTCATGAGCATCGTTTAGTTGCACTGATTATTCTGACATTACAAATTAAGAGAGCTAACGTTGATAAAGCAAAGGATATATATGAACTGTACTTACGTCGAACTGCCAGAGTGAATAATTGGGACTTGGTTGATGTTAGTTGTCGAGACATAGTAGGCAGGTATTTGTTTGATAAATCACGAAAACCTTTGTACGATTTAGCAAATTCAACTAATCTGTGGGAGCGTCGCATTGCAATAGTCAGTACCTGGTGGTTTATCAGAGAACTTCAACTAGACGATACTTTTAAGATCTCCAAAATTTTACTTCATGATAGTGAAGACTTGATCCAAAAAGCTGTTGGCTGGATGTTGAGGGAAGCCGGGAAAAAGAACGAGGGATCACTGATTGAATTTCTTGAATCTTATGCAAGCTCAATGCCCAGAACAATGTTACGATACAGTGTTGAGCGCCTAAATAATAGCGACAAATCACGATTTATGTTGGCAAAAAAGTAACCTAAATTGGGTTTTATTAAAGGCTTACGTTAAAGTATAAGAGATGGATAAATACAAATCACGATTTCCTAAGAATTTTCTTTGGGGTGCAAGTACGGCGAGTCATCAGGTAGAGGGTGGCAATCATAATCAGTGGTCTGTTTGGGAGCTTCAGATTGCTAAACAGCACGCCAAAGATGCTCATAAAAATTTAGGGTGGTTGCCAAATTGGGAACAAATAAAATCACAAGCTGAGAATCCAGATAACTATATTTCAGGAAGGGGAGTTAATCACTTTGGCCTGTTTAAAGAAGATTTTAAGTTAATCAAAGAGCTTAATCTTAACTCTTATCGCTTTGGGATTGAATGGTCTAGAATTCAGCCAAAAGAAGGCGAGTGGGATAGTGAAGCTATAGAATATTACAAGACTTATCTCAAGGACCTTAATAAGTCTGGTATTGAGCCAATGTTAAATATATGGCATTGGACATTGCCGGTTTGGTTCTCGGGAAAAGGCGGTTTTGAAAAAAGAGCTAATCTAGTTTATTGGGAAGAATTTGTTAGCAGAATTGCTATTGAGTTTTCACCATATGTTCGACAAATCATTACACTCAACGAGCCTAATGTATATGCAAGCCATTCATATGTCCTAGGTTGGTGGCCACCCCAACAAACAAGTTGGCACAAAGCTTTGGTGGTTTACTTAAATCTTGCCAGAGCTCACAAGATAGCCTATAAGGTATTAAAGCAAAAAAAGCCAAGCTTAAACATCGGAATTGCTCAACAACTAGCTAATATTCAGGCTAAAAGACCGCATAATCTTCTTGACCAGATGATGACTAAATGGATGAGGTTTTTCTGGAATTGGTGGTTTTATAATCGTATTAGTAAATATCAAGACTTTATCGGATTTAATTATTACTTTACGGATTACTATAGGATTAACAAACGAGAGAATCCCAAGTTACCGACCAATGATTTAGGCTGGTACATGGAACCTGAGGGCTTGTACCCATTATTATTAAGAGTGTGGGCTAGATATCGTAAACCGATTATTATTACCGAAAACGGTGTAGCGGATAGCAAAGACCAGTATAGGCGGTGGTGGATAGAGGAAACGATCATTGCTATGGAAAAGGCTTTGAGCGAGGGTGTTCAGTTAGTTGGCTATTATCATTGGAGCTTGCTTGATAATTTTGAATGGGCTTATGGTTGGTGGCCTAAATTTGGGCTAGTAGAAGTTGACCGAAAAACCATGAAACGCACCATTAGGCCAAGCGCAAAATGGTTCGCGACAGAGGTGAAGCGGATCAGAGCTTTAAAATAACATTGACAAATAGACACGCTTATGCTATATTGTCAATATGAAGCAAGATGACAGAATATTTTCAAAAGAGCCACCGAAGACTAAAGAGGTGGCGATCATTCGTCGTGCTATAGCCCTTGGGATTCTTGCAGTATCGGCTGTTGGTCTTGGGTCTGCAGTAAATAATGTTTTGTCTGAGGACGAACCACGACCTACACACCCAGTGATCGTCGAGCCAGGGGATACAGTTAATAAATATGCCGTAGATGTTGCACGTAGTATTGGAGACCATGTAGATTATCGTGATATAAGAGATGAAATCATTGAGAATTCTCCTGCCGCACAAGACGGTATAATTAATCCAGGAGATGAGCTAAACATCCCGATGACAGACCAAGAGATCGAACAATTAGAAAAACAGCAGAATCAAAACGGCGATTAAAACGATTGTGTATTCATGTTAACTCGTCACACTAGATGTAGTGGCGAGTTATTTTTTTGGATGGACATCTGTGGATAACTTAATGAATAATCGTAAAAAGTAAAAAAAGTACTTGCATGTGGGTACTGGTGGGTTGTAGACTCATGTTAGTGGGTAAACGTGGGTAACCCATCGTAGAACAAAAAATAAAAACAACCACGAGAGAATATTAATAATAAGAGACCAAATAAATTCATATGGTGGATTACTTCGAAAGGAAACTTGACGACAAGAGAAGGCTGACAATACCAGCCGAACTTCGAGCCGAGTTTGAGAGCGGAGTAGTCGTTACCCGTGGATTTAAGCAGTATCTGCATATCTACCCCAAAAGTGTTTGGGACGAACAGGTTGAACCGCAGCTACAAGGAAGCATCCTTGATGAACGTGTAGCTGACCTTAATGTTCAGTTCCGGTTTGGTAAGGTAGAGAGTGGCATAGATACTAAGCAAGGTCGAGTCACAATCGAACAGCATTTGTTAGACTATGCTGGTATTCGTAAAAATATTGTGGCCGTCCGAGCAGGTCGGTACTGGCGAGTCCAGGCCGGGTAGTTGGTTGAACCCCACAGCACATTAACAAATAATAGTAGTAATCTGGCATTAATACGATGCTTGAGGTCAGCTATTCGGTAGTCAACACGTGGATTGAAGGCTAACCACTAAAAAAACCTTAGTACCTTTCATAAAACACCTCCCAAAACTCCACCTCACACAAAAGTCTCTCAAACTGCAAAGTTAGTAAAAGGCATAAGCATGATCTACCCCGATCATACTCATAAGCTTTCTACAACAAAAACTTTGCGGTCAAACAAAAACAAAAACGAAAAAAACAAAAAGTTGACTACTGAATAGGTGACCTTACAAAAACAAAAATGTAAAATAAAAAAATGGTAAGCAATCACCAATCGAACCAACATTATCCAGTTTTGCTCAGAGAAGTTCTAAAATATCTTGCTCCAGAGAAGGGTGATAAACTCTTAGACGCGACAGCGGGATATGGCGGACATGCGGAAGCAATCCTGAATATTACAGGTCAAACGGAAGGAAGTGTATTGATAGATCGTGATCAAAATGCGATTTCTCAACTCCAAAAAATCTTTCCAAAAAAAAGCCCAGAGATAATCAAGGGTGACTTTTCAAAAACTTCTCAAGAGTTGTTAGATAAAGGCCGACGATTTGATTTGATTCTGGCAGATTTGGGCGTTTCGTCGCCACATCTCGACAATGCCAATAGAGGATTTTCGTTTCAGTATGAGGGTCCACTAGATATGAGGATGGATGAATCTGTGCCACTAACTGCTGACGATATCGTCAACACTTATAATAAGCAAGATTTATCGAAAATCATTAGAGATTATGGTGAAGATCCAAAATCGAAACGTATTGCGCATGCAATAGTAAATAGTAGGCCAGTACAAAAAACAACGGATCTCGCATTAATCGTTGAGCGTGTTTACAGGGGCAGGATAAATCATAAAACTCATCCAGCAACCAGGACATTCCAGGCGTTGAGAATTGCCGTGAACGATGAACTTGCTCAAATTAAAACAGCCTTACCGGTGTGGATACAACTATTAAATCCCCGGGGAAGGTTGGCTGTTATAAGCTTTCAGAGTTTGGAGGATCGTATAGTCAAACAGATTTTTCTCGAATATGGAGCAAATCAGTATGATGCGAGCCTTAACCTATTAACAAAAAAACCAATCACTGGAAGCCAAGATGAACTAGTTTTCAATCCGCGTGCTCGTAGTGCAAAGCTAAGAGTCGCAGTGAAAAAATAAAAAGAAAGGGGACAACATGCCAATAACGGTAAAAAGTAGTTCCCGTGCGTACAAGATCAAAGTAAAAGTTTTGTAAGCACGAACCGCTCCTACGGCCAAAAAAGCTGTAGGAGCACCAGAATACAAACTTAACACAAAATATAAATACAAAAATGACATATTCAAACACATTAGCATCTGGACGCGGTCAATACATGCGACGCAATCAAAATGTAACGACGTTCAAGTCTAAAGACAAGGCAATAGGGCCTGTAAGTAACACAATAATATTAATTGTGTTAGCATGTTTATTGGGGTTGCTATATTTAACGCAGGTGACCAAGACAAATACCTTTGGCTATCAGCTAAATGAACTTAACAAGCAACAAACCAGTCTACAACAGGAACACGATGAACTAGAGGTTGCATCGGCAAGGCTGCAGTCTTTAGAGCGAGTTAAAACAAGTGAGCAAGCAAATCAGCTTGTATCAGTTGCTCCAAGCGCCACGATCCAAGAATAATCACATAATATTTCAATAAACTATGCAATTATCAGAAGATTCTAATCAGTATCTTTTTCGAATTCGTTTTGGATTCGGACTTATTGTTATTATCATTGCAATTTTTATCATCAGGCTATTTTATCTTCAGGTTATTAAACATGATTACTATAAGGCTACGGCCTTAAGTGGCCAATATAAGGAATATCAAATACCCGCAAAAAGGGGAATAATAGAAGCTCACAATGGCCAGGAAACTGTCCCAATTGTATTAAACGAGATCAAATATACTGTTTTTGCCGATCCAGTATATGTAAAAAATAAACCCGAAAGCGCTAAGAAGCTACAGGAGATCATCGGGGGTCAGGTGCAAGACATCGAAAAGCAACTAAATGTCGATTCTAGATATGTTATTCTGGCAAAAAAGTTGAACAAGGACCAAAAAGAACAGATTGAAAAGTTAGACATCAAAGGTATTGGTGTGCGTGATCAGTCGTATAGAACATATCCTCAAGGCGAAATGGCCGCAAGCTTACTTGGTTTTGTGAATAATGATGGAGAAGGGAAGTATGGCATAGAGCAAGCGTTGGATTCTCAGCTACGAGGTAAGCCTGGGCAATTGAAGGCAATTACTGATGCGAGCGGTGTGCCACTAGTAGCTAACAAAGATAACGTAATTCAAGATCCTGAAGACGGCAAAAGAGTCGTGCTAACCATTGACATGTCTATGCAACAACAACTCGAAGAGATCTTAAAAACTGGTCTTGAGAACGCAAAGTCCAAATCTGGCGGTGTTTATGTTATGGATCCATATACGGGAGCAATAAAAGCCATGGCAAATTATCCAACGTATAATCCTGGGGAATATTACAATGTAGAAGATGCAAACGTTTTTAATAACACAAATGTTAGCGATGCATACGAGGTCGGTTCGGTTATGAAGCCACTCACTATGGCCGCCGCCCTGACGGAGGGTGCTGTAAGACCAGATTCTACTTATTATGACTCAAATTCCGTGAAAGTTGATGGAGAAACCATTACTAACGTCGAGGAGTCTGGCGGGCCTGGACAGAGGACATTAGCGGATATATTGAGGTTATCTCTTAATACTGGAGCAACCTGGCTATTGATGCAAATGGGCGGAGGGTCAATTAACGAAAAGGCACGATCAACTTGGCACGATTACATGGTTAATAAATACAGATTTTCTCAAAAAACTGGCATTGAGCAAGGTTATGAATCTGCTGGTTTGATTCCAGATCCAAATGATGGTTATGGGTTAAATATTAGATATGCAAATACATCTTTTGGCCAGGGCATGATGGCTACACCAATTCAAATGGGTGCAGCATTATCAAGTGTTCTCAACGGAGGCACATACTATCGACCGAGATTAGTTGATGAAATGATTGGCGCTGATGGTAAAACTAAGAAGGTTCAGCCCGAAGTTGTAGAGAAAAGTGTGGTTAGTCAGGTTGCAAGTGATACTGTTCGGGATAATATGGTGAATTTGATCAATAAAAATCACCATGTTTACGGGTTTAATCTAAGACCAAATTATATGGTGGGTGGCAAGACTGGTACAGCCCAGATTGCAAAACCTGACGGAGGTTATTACGGTGATCGTTATAATGGGAGTTTTACTGGTTTTGTAGGGGGTGATAAGCCTGAGTATGTGATAGTTGTAAGAGTGAATGAACCAAAAGTTCCGGGCTATGCTGGATCAAAAGGTGCTGGCCCAATATTTAGTGCAACTGCGAATATGCTGATAGATAACTTTAACGTGTTGCCAAAGAGTAATTAAGGTATACTAAACATAACGATATGGCACCAACTATAGACATTACAGTAAATACAAGTACAGTTATCAGGATTCTTGGGTTAGGATTTATCGGGTTTATTCTTAGCATGTTATTGACGCCCATATATACAAATATGGCGTATAAATGGGAATGGTGGAAGAAGCCTAGGAGCACCACAGTAACTGGCGAGAAGGCCAAAATGTTCTCGAAGCTTCACGCTAAAAAACACGAGCGTCATATTCCGACAATGGCTGGTATTGTTTTTGTGCTTGCGGTAACTATCGTAACTATTCTATTAAACTTAGAGCGTAGCGAAACCTGGTTACCGTTGGCAGCATTTGCGGGAGCAGGGATGATAGGACTGCTGGACGATATTATTAACGTTAGAGGTAGTGGGGCAGGTGTTGCTGGATTACCGTCCAAGATTAAACTGTTGCTGACCATACTGGTGGCCAGTATTGGAGGTTGGTTCTTCTTTTTTAAGCTAGATGTTAACTCGATACATATACCTTTTGTTGGTGAGTGGACATTGGGCTTGTTGATAATTCCTCTATTTATTCTTGTTGTTGTTGCAACAGCTAATGCCGTAAATATCACAGACGGACTAGATGGCCTAGCCGGGGGCTTAACATCAATCGCTTTTGGGGTGTATGCAATTATATCCTTCTTAGAAGGACGATATGGTTTAGCTGGATTTTGTATGACCGTCGTTGGCTGTTTATTGTCATATACTTGGTTTAATATTTTTCCAGCGAGATTCTTTATGGGTGATGTTGGTTCGTTTGCTTTAGGTACTGCTTTGGGTGTAGTAGCCATGCTTACTGATACGGTTACGCTATTACCAATCATTGGCTTAATATTCGTTGTTGAGACAGGATCTGTAATATTACAGATTACTTCAAAAAAATTAAGGAATGGAAAAAAGATTTTTAAAGTGTCACCACTTCATCATCATTTTGAGGCGAGTGGTTGGCCCGAGACAAAGGTAACCATGCGTTTTTGGATTTTGGGACAAGTAGTTGCAGTTATTGGGTTAATAATATTCGCCGTTGGAGGATATTTTTAATGTATGTTCCAGGCAGACGTTCTTTTGCCTCGGCCTCATTTGATCAGACAATACAGCGTCGTCATCGCCCGGACTACATTTTACCATTGCTGGCGATTTGTTTAGTTGTAGTTGGGTTAATAGTGCTTTTTGCAATTAGTCCTGCTTTAGTAGCTCAGAAACATGTTCCAAATAACTACTTTATTAATCGTCAATTATTGGCTGTTTTTTTGAGTATTGGTGTATTTTTTTTCGTCGGGAAGTTCCCGCTTAATTCATGGAGACACCTCGAAAAACCACTTATTATTGCTTCTGCAATTTCAGCAATTATTGTTCGACTGTTTGGAGATCAGGTTAATGGCGCATATCGTTGGATTCAGATAGGAGGGTTATCATTCCAGCCAGCAGAACTGATAAAATTTACGCTATTAATATGGCTAGCATTCTTTTTTGCGGACAGAATTAAGCAGGGTAATCTCAATGACTTTAAAAGCACATTCAGACCATTAATTATCGCATTAATGCTTGTAGGATTTGTTGTCGCAGTTCTTCAAAGTGACCTAGGATCAACCGCTGTTATGGTCGCCATGACCGGATCAATGGCGTTTGTGGCTGGATTGCCGATGAAGCGAATCTTGCTCGTTGCTGTAATCATTATGGTCGGTGCGTTCATCGTGATTGGAGCTACTCCATATCGACGAGAGCGGGTTAAAACATATTTGAATCCATCAGCAGATTGCCAGGGATCGGGATATCAAACTTGTCAAGCATTAATCGCAGTTGGTTCTGGTGGTATTTTTGGTTTGGGCTTAGCGAGAAGCGTACAGGCTTATGGTTATTTGCCAGAGGCCGCCAATGACTCTATCTTTGCCATATTGGCTGAAAAATTCGGTTTTATTGGAACGGTTAGTTTATTGGCGCTATTTACGGCGCTTTTTGCAAGGATTGCTAAGATTGCCGAAAAATCACCTGATGACTTCACTAGATTAATCGCAGTCGGAGTTTTGGTTTGGTTTAGCTTCCAGACAATGATTAATGTAGGTGCCATGGTTGGCTTACTTCCGTTAAAAGGCATAACTTTACCATTTATAAGTTATGGAGGTAGTAGTTTAATTTTTGTAACTGCGGGTCTAGGGCTGGTGTTTAATATATCGCATTATACGAACTATCGAGTTAGTAAAAAAAGAGGAGATAGCCATGACAGTAATGCTAGTCGGTGGGGGAACAGGAGGTCACATCCTGCCCCTGTTAGCCGTCGCTCAAGAGCTTAAATCCAGAGACTCAAAAACGCATATCATTGCAGTAGTAGACAAAAGTACAAACTTTGCGCATTTATTAGAATCTGCTTCGGAGATAGACCAAGTATTTAAGATTAATGCTGGTAAATTCCGTCGTTACCCAAATCAGTCTATGGCTGAGAGGCTTCTAGATTTTAATACATTATTCTTGAATATTCGTGACGCATTTAGGACAGTTGTAGGCATATTTCAGGCATATATGTTGATAAGTAAATATAAGCCGAGGGTTGTGTTTATTAAGGGTGGATTTGTTGGGGTACCTTGTGGTATTGGATGTAGATTATCGGGAATACCTTTCATCACACATGATTCTGATGCAACACCTGGTTTAGCAAATCGGATAATTGGACGGTGGGCTACTATACATGCCGTAGCAATGAACAAAGCAGCATATAATTACGATCCTGACAGAATCGTACAGGTTGGGATACCAATATCGAAAGATTTCAAAAAAGTAACAACAAAACTCAGGCTTCAATATCGTAAAGAATTAGATATTCCCAAACATGCAAAATTGATCCTGATTACCGGTGGTAGCCAGGGGGCGAAAGAACTTAATGATTTGATTGCTAGTGTGAGTCATGCCCTGATTGCCAACAAAGATTTATATGTTATTCATCAAACAGGCAACTGGACAAGCAATGATTTGCCAATTGATAATACACGTTATAAGACGGTCGAGTATATTGATGATTTATATAGATACTCTGGTGCCTCGGATGTAATTATCTCACGAGCTGGAAGTATAATCGCTGAATTTGCCGCTCAACATAAAACTGTGATATTGGTTCCAGCGCCTCAGCTAGCTGACGGACATCAGCTAAAGAATGCTCAGCTAATTCAAAAGGTGAAGGCAGGGTTGGTTATTCAACAAGATACTTTAAGAAATAACCCAGGTAAATTATTATCCGCTATAGATAAACTAATGAACAATCATTCGTTAAGTCGTGAAATGGCAGAGAATTTGTCAAAGGCGTATCCATCTGGTGCTGTACCCAAAATTGTCGATTTACTGGAAGAAATATCTTCGGAAAGAACAAAGGAGTAAACTTTATCCATGAGAATTCGAAAGGAAAAAACGCCTACTCGTGAAAGAACTCCACTGCCGAGTTCAACCCAGACTCGTTATTCATATTCTAGTAAAAGGCTAGAAAGAGCAGGGGAGGTTGGACGAAATAGGGACGCTAACAGAGAAAACGCATCTCAAACACGACCTAAACCCCGAAAAATTAAGCATTTACCATGGTTGATTATGGTATTTATCGCCATGGTTGGTTTATTTTTTATGATAACAGTTGATAGCAGTGTACGAATTACAACGAAATCGAGCGATTCACTATTTCTGCGTGATAAGACCACGTATCAATCAAGCGCAGAGCAGTTTATAGCCTCTTCACCGATAAATAGACTAAAACTCACTTTTGATAGTCAAGGCTTAATTAATAAGATGAAGAAGCAATTTCCAGAGGTTTCAGCGGTCTCTGTGTCGTTGCCGATAATAGCGCGTAGGCCTACAGTAGTCTTGCAAACTACTAAACCAGGATTTATATTAAACTCTGGCCAGAATTCATATGTAATTGGGGTAAATGGGGTGGCGTTACTAGATGTGCGTGACGTCGACCATATTTCCAAACTTGGTTTAAGAACTGTTCGTGATGAGTCTAATGTCGCCTTAGAAGTAGGCAAGCCAGCGTTACCACAAGAACAAGCCTTGTTTATAAGTAATGTCGTAGAACAGCTTGAAAAACAAGGTTATGAGGTAGAGTCATTAACTATTCCAAAAAGTCCATACGATTTGCACGTTAAGCTTGTGGGGCGAAAGTACTATATTAAGTTTAATGTTCTAGAGGATCCTAAACAACAGGCGGGTGCATTCATTGCGTTAATACAAAGATTAGAGAGCCAACAGAAAACTCCAAATGAGTATGTTGATGTGAGAGTAGGGGAGAGAGTATTCTATAAGTAAGAAGGCTAATTCCTAAATTACAATATGAAAAGCACAAACAACAAACAAATTATTGCCAGCGATTGTAAGTAAAAAATCATCCCATAAAAAAAGATCGGATGCTACCCCCAAATGCCTCTACCCTACATGTTCGTAATATGTTCAGTACCAGATATCCAGACAAATAATAAAAAAACTAAATAACACATAGAAACGCAAAAAAAGCAAATATCCGTGAAAAGTAGGGGAACGTGAAAAATATATACACAAACACAAAAACGCAGAAATGCAAATGTAGACTGTGGATAAGTCTGAGTTTGTGGATAATTACAACGATCTAGACTACTAAATATTAGCCTAACCAATATAATGTGTGTATTTTTATGGGTGTATGGTTAACAAAGAGTGGATATTATGCATAGATACTGTTTCTTGTATTGCCCTACTCATATTGCAGGCGTATGAATAACAACTGTCGCACGTATACGAAAGTCGCAAAATATACATTGTGCGACATGATTGCTATGTCCGTATTTTGCACTTCTTTACCTATTGTATTTTTCAATTATCATTCGTTGATTCCACGTCCTTGCTTTGTTTATGATTATTTGTAATCCCCTTATATAGCATAGATATACATTTTGATATACTCTTATAAGTCTTATCGTCTATATTGATTATTTTAAAAATATATCAATGTTCACAAAATGTTCACGTTTTGATTGATTCGGATAATCGCTGTATAAGAATAGATATTGACTGGTTGCGTTTGCTACCTTCTCTTAATATCCCTTTTTGGGGCTTATCATGATGTATGATTGTGCCAAGTAGAGTGTCTACTCGTATTCCGTAACGTGCAATTATTCGTGTGCGTGGCTCAAGAATTTTGTCTGAAGTATATTGTCCTATTCCAAAATCTATACGATCGACTAGCCGTATGCCTGGTAATGGCGACACTGGTCGTTGTTGTATGAATCTGCCGTTTTGCCCTTCCTCGTTACTAAACATTGTTAAGTTGGTATCACCTGCTCCATCAACTAGATAGTTAAATAGTCTGCTGAAATTTTTAGGTGATAGTGAAGGGTTAGTCTCTGCTAGGTAGTCAAAATGTTCTCTAAATATATAGTCATCTTCAGAGTTTATATCAGTAAACCTGAAACCATAACGGTTAATTCTATCAATTTGGCTATCAGGGTTGTAGGTGTCTTGGGTTGGGTTCTCGATATATTCATATGACAGCCCCATCTGACCCAACAAGGACGATATTTGTCTTAGGTCAGATTTATCAAGAGGGTAATCAAAGTGTAGCCACGAACCTGTTTTATGGTTTTGTGACGGAGGTAATTCACTAGCTGATGCTACCATGGCAATTAGTCTGTTTCAGCAAGGGCGTAGGTGGCTTTTGCGACTCGTTTGAACTGTTTTTTCCCTTGAAGGTTTAATAGGATGGTCGTTTCTTTAACGTATCTATTTTGGAGAACTTGTTTGACAATTTCATCACGATGTAATGGCTCATTGGCTTTTTTAAGAATGTCGGTTATTACATCTGACACAGTTCCCTTCTTGAATCCCCATTCTTTTAGAGCATAGATACCGCGCCCTACTAGTATGAAGCGATCGTCTTTGATAAGTTCGTTATGTATAGCTTGAGTTGTAACATCTTTACGCTTAAAGTCAGACTGCTTTATTTTTTTAGAAATTTCACTGAAGTGCATCTGTTTGCCATTTTCTTTAAGAATTACATATATTTTATCGCGAATATTCTTTGGGTTAACAGTTGGCCATTTTGATAATCCCCACTCACCATTGAGATGAGACAAGAGCTTAGAGGTTTCAGCTAGAGCTGAAAGTTTTGAAGTGTTCTTAATTTTGGAGCTCTTTGATAGGTCACTAATCTTTAGTGGTTTTTTGTTGGCTTTAATTTGTGCAACAACTTCATCAACATTTTTCGAAACGTCTTTACTGCTCTTATATTCTTCTGATGAAGCAACTGCTTGATAATATGAATCATTCTCGTCAACTATGGTCAATTTTGGAGATAAAGTCGCAATAAATGCAACTCTAGATTGGTCTACTTTAGAATTTTGGCTTATTAGGTTGTCGGAAAGTTTTGTAACTCTCTGAATGAAACCGTGCTTGATTAAGATGTCTTGTATTTGTGTGCTAACCGCATCGACGTGGGGCAGGTTGCCCTGCTCTGCCTGATATTTCATTTTGGTAATAATAGCTTTTTCTAATTGTCGAACTCTTTCTCTGGTAATGCCTAGAAGTTCGCCAATTTGTTCTAGAGTTTCCTTTCGGTCAAATAGACCATATCGTCTTGAAATTATTTCTCGCTCTCGCTCTTTTTCGATGGTAGCAAGAATATCTTTAATTATTTGCTCCATATTGATAGTTACATCGTTTGACATCTATACTTCCCTGTTAATTAACTTATTAAGATAGCTGATAAAATATATTATAACCTAATGACAATGCCACGTCAAGCATCACTAGTCTATTAATATTATAGCACCAAATAGACAAATACGCCTATTATTGAAATAACAATATTATTACTTAATAGAGGTGCAAAAAGTGGAAAAAAGTTGTTAAATAAACTATTTTATTTTTTTACGTGAGAATTTTCGTTTTTTTTCTGGTGCATCTGCTAACATCTTTGTAGCTTCTTTTTCTGATATTGTTTTAGGGTCAATATCTTTGGGTATTCGAGCATTCTTCTTGCCGTCCGTTATGTATGGTCCATAAGGACCAAGAAGAATCTTTATAGTTCCGAAATCTGCAATATTTCGTTTTTCTATTTGAACTAATTTTTCTTTATATAGATCAATTGCTTCTTTCTCTTTAATAGTGAAAGGATCGTAAGGCTCTTTAAGAGAAACGTAGGTCTTGTCTATTTTGATATATGGCCCAAATCGCCCAATATCAGCAATTATTTCTTCGCCAGACTTAGTGTTCCCGACGATTCTCGGCAATTCAAACATCTTTAAGGCTTGTTCTAGTGTAACACTTTCTATGGTTTCTCCCTTAGGTAGAGGTGCAAATGTTGGCTTGGGGTCATCTGACTGTTCTCCGCGCTGAAGCATTGGTCCAAATCGCCCAAATCTTGCAAATATAGGTGTACCGTCTTTATCTTTGCCTATTTGCCTCGTTTGCGTAGCCTCTGCGCGAGAAATATCTTCACTAGCCACAACTAATTTGTGAAACGGTTTGTAGAAATGGTCAAGTACCTCTTCTCTTCCCTTTTTCTTTTCGGCAATATGATCGAGTTCTTCCTCTATATCTTTGGTGAAATCATAGTCCATTACGTCTGCAAAGTGTTTTACTAAGAAGTCAGTAACTACCTTTCCGGTATCAGTCGGGTGTAGCTTGTTACTATCTTTACCATACTCAATTGTTTGAGTGGTTTGAGATATTTTGTTGTTTTTGAGTGATATGATTAATGTTTGAGTTTCTTTGCCGGCAATATCTCCTTTTTCAACGTACTGTCTGGTCTGTATGGTACTAATAGTGCTAGCATAAGTGCTTGGTCGACCGATGCCCATTTCTTCAAGTTTTTTCACTAAAGATGCCTCTGTATATCTAGCTGGTCCACGGCTTAAGGTTTCGGTTGCAACTGCCTCTGTTAGCGTAAGCGACTCTCCGTTACTAATTGGTGGAAGTATAGTGTCATCGTTCTTTTTGCCGATAACTTTCAAGAATCCATCAAAAACTACTATTTCTCCTTTGGCTTCAAGTAATTCTTTGCTGTTACTTGGCTTAATGGATATAATAGTTTTTTCGATTTTGGCAGGAGCCATTTGGGTGGCTAAGGTTCGTCGCCAAATTAGTTGATATAGCTTTTTCTGTTGAGCGTCAGCTCCAGCATCGAGATTGGTTATATCGGTTGGTCGTATGGCCTCGTGAGCTTCTTGAGCCCCAGTGCTTTTCGTCTTGAAGGTACGAGACTCGAGGTAATCTGTGCCATATTCATTTTTTATGTAGTTCGACATAGCATCTAGGGCTGTTTGTGAGAGATTAACTGAATCTGTTCTCATGTATGTAATATGTCCAGCTTCGTAAAGCTTTTGAGCTAGTTGCATGGTTGTCCTGGGGCTGTACCCAATCTTATTGCTAGCTTCTTGTTGAAGGGTGCTGGTAGTTAGGGGTGCGCTTGGGTTGCGTTTACCGGGTCTCTGCTCAACGCTAGTTACCTCAAAAGTACTGTTTAGGTAGTCTTCTAGAGTTTTGTTTACTTTTGATACGTCTTTGAATTTGGTAGGTGCCTCGGCTGGTAAATTTTGACCAGATGGCGTTTTAAGAGTGGCTACTAGCTTAAAGGTGGATTGTGGCTTGTGATCCGTGATTTCTCTCTCGCGTTCTACCACAAGTCTTACAGCAACGCTTTGGACTCGTCCGGCACTTAGTTGTGGTCTGACTTTCTTCCATAATACTGGGCTAAGCTCAAAGCCTACTAAGTAGTCAAGAGATTGTCTTGCTTGTTGCGCTTCGACAAGCGGAATATCAATTTCACGAGGATTCGCAACTGCCGTCTTTAAGGCAGGTTCGGTTATTTCGTGGAAGACAATACGCTTAGTTGTTTTAGGGTTTAGTTTGAGTACCTCAGATAAGTGCCAGGCAATAGCCTCTCCTTCGCGGTCTTCATCACTTGCTAACCAGACTGTTTTGGCAGTTTTGCTGGCCTTTTTTAATTCGGAAATAATCTTTTTCTTGGTTGGATCGGTTTCATAAATCGGAGCGTATTTATTCTTAACATCAACACTGCCGTTTTTGCTCGGTAGTGATCTGATATGTCCCATGCTACTTTTTACGGTGAAATCCTTGCCAAGAAATTTTTCGATAGTTTTGGCTTTAGCCGGGCTCTCTACTATTACTAAATTTTTGCTCATACTTGCTTAAGTTTACCAGAAATTAGTTGATACCAAAGCGTGATATTATGCTATATTTTGAAATTTTGCAAGTTTTACTGATTAGTCCACTGATTATTGCCTAAAGCCCTAATTTTTCCGTTAATCTCTAACATCGTTAATGTTTGATTAAATATTTGTGGTTCAAGATGGCTTTTGTCTAGAAGTTCTTGACCATCACGAACCCCTTGAGATAGAAGTGTTAATATTGTGTATTCCTCTTGATTATTGGCAGTGATTTCTGATGGTCTAGATTCACGCATTCCTAATTTAAAAAAGATATCTGAAGGTTCTGTTAATGGAATAGCTCCTGCTTTAATTAGGTTGTTAGTGCCTTTGCTATACGGACTTGTTATTGGTCCAGGTACCGCCATAACTGTTTTGCCTTGAGAAAGCGCAAAATTAGCAGTATGCAATGTTCCGCTACGTTCATTTGCTTCGGTAACGATAACAATATCTGCTAGGCCACTAATTATTCGATTTCTGGCTATAAAATTCTGTTTGTATGCTGGTGAATTTTCTGGATATTCAGTTAACAGGTTTCCGTTAAGTTCTATAATCCGTTGCGCTAGTGATCGGTGGCTACTTGGGTAAATTAACCCAGGACCACATGGCAAAACTGCAATAGTTTGACCACCAGATTCAACACATGTTTTATGGGCAATGCTATCAATTCCTAGTGCTAAGCCACTGACTATGACAATTCCTTTAGAACTTAGTGCACGTGTAAACATTTCGGTAACTTCTCTACCGTAGGTTGTAGGTTTTCGACTGCCAACTATGGCAACAGTGGGCTTTTCTAGGTTTGTCAATAGATCTCCGCCACAATAGTATATTGTGTTTGGCAACGGATCTATCGAGTTAAACTTCTCTGGCAACTCTGAACTATTGAGCTTATGGTATTTATAATCTTTTTGCATAATAAACAAATTCGTTAAATAGTATTGACATAATGAAACAATTTTGCTAAAATAGCAACCCGTAAGTCCTGTTTTAGGATTTTACGTACCTTATACCCCCATTCTAACATCTTGGTTATCCAAGATATTACGTTAGATTGTTTTAGAGCGCGCTAGTTAAGTTGTTACCCTCCACTTATTTAGCTTTACCTTATGGTAACGCTCTAAAACAGACTAACCCCTTTAACTAAACCCGTTTTTCAAAGTGAGCCTAAACGGTTCTTGGTTGCTTGCAACTAAGAGACACAGGTACCTAGTGGAGTTGTACGCTGATGTTTCGCTGGGGTGGGTTGAAGGGTGTTTTTTGAGACTTAAGCATATGATTTGTGTTTGAGTCCAGAAATCGGCTTACAGCGGTGCCCACCCCCTCTGTAGGCCGTTTTTTGTTATAAGAAGAGTTACTTACTATGCGAAAAGATGTATATAAGGCTGAATTTGCGTCAGAGTATGACACATTTACAGATAGTGCAATATTAAGTTGTGTAGTCAATTGTGTTGTTAAATTTAGTGAAGTAATAAGCGATGAGAGTCTGGAAAAGTTAAATAATGGTACTCCTCTAAGCTTAATGCTACTACAAGAATATATTCCTGAAGTAAGAGGGTTATTTGAGGTGTTAAGGCTTGATTCTGCGCGTTTTGAAGATCGTACTTATGTGGATGTAAGTACGGAAACGCTCGCACCTTTTACTAGTGACGACCCAAAACCGATTTCGCATATAGACCAATCTACACTAACAGGGGTATCCGCTTTAATACCTTTTGATGGAAATTCTGCTTTTTTTGGTGCAGATGATGATACTTTTAGCGAGTTTACAGAATACCCAAAGTTCTTAACAACATATGGTCAGGGAGATGTGATAGTTATCAGGCAAAATTTACATAGTAACGTTTCCGAGCGTAGCCTTAAACAGGTTTTTCATTTAGGAATCGGATCTGACGAGAGGAGTTTATTAATACTTGACATTAAACAGCCAGGGCTTGAACTTATAACATAAAATTTCTAGTTTCTGGATAAAGTTCGCCTCTGTAGATTAACTCGATCAAGATACTCGAAACTTCTCGAGTCAGTTTGCTTATATCTTTTTGCTCTAGATTACTAAATTTTGCTAACACATAATCTGAAGTGTCCATTTGCTCTGGCTTTTCACCCATAATACCTACTCTAACTCGACCATAGCCATCCCCAATATGTGAAATAATAGACTTAATGCCGTTGTGCCCTGCGCTACCTCCCCCTACTCTGGTGCGAATTTGACCAAAGTTGATATCTAGATCATCATGTACCACAAATGTATCTTTAGCAGGAATTTTAAAGTAATCAGACACTGCTTGAACGCTCTGACCACTATTATTCATGAGTGTAGATGGTTTTATTAATGTTACTTTAGTTGTCCCAAATGTTCCGCTACTCATTTGACAGAACAATGCTTTCTTATTTTGCCAAGGCTCGAATTCGCTTTGAGTTTCTTTAAACGCATCAATACAATCAAATCCTATGTTATGGCGAGTTGTGTCGTATTCTTTGCCGATGTTCCCTAGCCCAACAATAAGTAGGTGCTTAGAGCCTTTTAAGCTAAAGTTAAGGCTATGCTCGACTGTCTTTTTTTGAAACAAACTCATGCCAGTAGTCTATCAACAAAAATCAGAGTGGTCTAGGCCACTCTGATTTGTGAAGCACCTCAAGAGAGATTCCTATTTTTTTGGTGGAGGGGGTGTAGAATTTTTGGCAGATGGCGGTTGGGGTGTAGAATTTTTGGCAGATGGTGGTTGGGGTGTCGGTGGTTGGGGTGTCGGTGGTTGGGGTGTCGGTGGTTGGGGTTGGTCTTTACTAGTCCATAGTGGATATCGGGTATGGGTATTGTCATTGAGCTTATAGCCGTAGGCAACCAGATTTCCATCATCCTGCATTACCAATAGATGTGCAGAATCGCCTTGATTCATGCCGTAGTCTGAATTCCAGACCTCATTTCTGGATTTACCTAATAGAGAAATCCCACCGTGGCCATTGTAGGAGATTAAGGCAATCGCACCTGAGCCTGAAGTATTAGTGCTATAAATTATTTTATTGTCTGTATTTCGCACTACAATTAAATTTCCATTATTTTGTAACGTAGCAGTATATTGGCCGTTCAAGGAATTTAGCTTCTGATTTTTGGTGAAATATTCGTGCACAGAGGTAAGTGAATTTCTATTTATCGTTGTCCAGTATTGGCCACTATATGGCGAGGATCCATCGGCTACTCCTGATAAAGCAAGGCCACTTGTTCCACTATAATCTGCATTATCGTCTCCACCTGTAAGAATTTTTAGTTCTACGCCATCGGTCTTTATTAAGGTATTCATTCCTGCAGTCTCGGTGTGCCATACGGGCGTCATAGTGTTGTTATAGAGCACTAAATTGCCGTCTGTTTGCACACAAAATTTGATCCCGTCCGATCCAGCAGTAGCTGTGTGCCAAACCGGGACATTATTTACGTATAAAACTACATTTCCATTATCTTGTAGAGTCAATCGTGTTAATATTTCTTCTTCATATCTTGCTGAACCAACACCATGTCGAATTCCTCTTTTGACATCGAAATATTGACCAGTAGTCATGCACGGATTTGCCTTTGTAGAGAGTACTGTAGTAGACTCAAAAGCAATTTTCCCATTGTATGTATCGATAGTAGTCGTTAAGGGCGTAAATGCAAAACTCTTCAACGTAAAGTATCCCCCACCAAGTATGGCTACAATAAGAATAACTACAAAGAACTGTACCTTCCTACTCTTTAAATCAAAACTCTTACCAAAGAACCCTTTACTCTTGCTTGTATTACTATTCTTACTACTAGTAGTTCTTTTATTCACTACTTTAGTTGTTCTTGCCATGATGGGTTTTCCTTTTTATATGTTTGTTCTTTTAGACTTAATTATCTAACAATAACTATAGCATAAGTATCTTACATACATATGTCAACTGAGTGTATCCGTCCATAACATTCTGGACTCCTGTTGGCTTAATTGTAACACTTCTAGTAAGTACTGCATTGGACTTTTTAAACCAAGTCCATAATGTGGTCTTTTTGTGTTATACCATATACACCAGTCCATCAATGAATTATTGAAATCCTCAAGGTCATAGGCTAGATTATCTAGGTTCCAGTCTATAAACTCTTCTTGGATGCTACGGTTAAATCTTTCAACCATTCCGTTATTCTTAGGTCTTTTGGGATAGTTCCAGAGCTGTTCAATGTTTCGTTCATCACAGGCTCTTATGAAGTGTTTGTAGAACTCACTACCATTGTCATGATGCACTCGTCTGATCTCAAATGGGGTAACAGCTTGCAGTTTGTTCAGGAAGTCTGCTGCGTTGGTACTACTGGGGCTAGTATAGCCATAGGCAAAGCCGAATCTACCTTTGTAATCTACTGCTGTAAGTACATAACGGCGTATACCGTTTATAAACTTAACAATAGTGTCTATCTGTAGCATATCTCCTGGTTGCTCAGGCTGATAACCATTCCTGCGTTGTTTATTGAGTCTTGGCTTACGACTTTGTTTCTCAAGTAGTTTGCCGGTAGCACCTGAAACGGTTAACCTGGTATATTTTGGTAATAGGCCTTGAAACTTAAGGTCTTTGAGGATTCTACCTACGGTAGATGCCGAAGGTGGTTTTAGATTCCAAGCTGTACACTCATCTTTGAGTAATACGGCTAGCTTATCTTTACTTAGCTTAGGGTGTAAGCTTCTTTGTTCTAGAATAAAGTTAGTAATACGCATATCTACCATTCGCTTGCGTTTGTGTTTTGGTGCAGTGCTCTTTGGAGCTAAACATCTGAGTGAGCCATTGTTATCCTTTAGACGCCTCTTCCAGCTGAACACAGTGCTCCTACTTACGCTAAAAGCTTGTCTGGTGGCTTGTTCCCCGAAATCATCATAGAACTGAATTATCTTGAGTCTTTGCTCAATTACATGTTTATATGGGTGTTGGGTTATGTCTTGTATAGATCTCATAGTCTTACGAGCATAACCCCTCAAGAATGATTCAGTATATATCTGTTGCATAAAAAGACTCCTTCCCAGCTAGCTATCGCTAGCCTTCAGGAGTCCAATATGTTTCTGAACTTATGCACTGAGATGTTGCTGAGTTGTGGAAAAGTTATGTTATTTCAAGAAGTCCAATTGCTCACTAATCCTTTTAAGGCAAAGGTCTTTTCCTAATACATGCATTGTCTCTGCTAAAGCTGGGCTAGCAGGAGCTTGGGTGGTGCGTAGATATTGAACCATTACGATAATAATGACTTATCTTTTTTGATATGTCATAATAATTGCCAGAAAGCGCATGAGGGTATGTTAAATAATAAGACGGTGGTTATAGTTGGCGCTGGCCCTGCCGGCTTAACGGCGGCGTTAGAGCTACTTAATAAAACAGGTGTCAAGCCAGTTGTTTTTGAATCAAGCAATCAAGTAGGTGGAATATCAAAGACAGTTAACTACAAAGGCAATAGGATCGACATTGGTGGACATAGGTTCTTTTCTAAGTCTGACGTGGTTATGGATTGGTGGAATGAAGTATTGCCATTGCAAGATAGAGGTATCTCAAGCACAGTAATTAACTACCACAATAATTCAAAACAACTTTCACTCAATACAAAGTTTACCTATTCCAATAACGGCAATGTTATGCTTATTCGACGGAGACAGAGTCGTATATACTATGATGGCAAGTTTTTTGATTACCCACTTACACTTAATGTGCGTACGCTTAGGAATCTGGGTCTGAGTAAATTGTGTTTAGCGGGGATAAGTTATGCTAAAGCCTTAATGTTTCCACGTAAACCCGAAGTGTCTCTTGAAGATTTTTTAATTAATAGATTTGGAGACAATCTGTACAAAACCTTTTTTAAGGAGTATACAGAAAAAGTTTGGGGCGTGCCTTGCGATCAGATTAGTGCTGAGTGGGGCGCGCAACGCATTAAGGGGCTGAGTGTTCACAAAGTATTAACGCATGCTCTTAAATCTAGCATGTCTTTCTTAAAATCACAGGACTATCAGCAAAAGAATATTGAGACAAGTCTTATCGAACAGTTCCTCTACCCAAAATATGGACCTGGGCAGTTATGGGAACGTGTTGCGGAAACAATTCGCGAAAAAGGTGGTGAAATACACTTGAATACACCAGTGGTTAGTTGGAATAACAAACAAAAAATTATTAAGAGCGTTACCGTTTTAGATAAAAAAACTAACAAAAAAACAATACATAAGGCTGATTATTTTATCTCCAGCGTAGCTATAAAAAATTTGGTTACAAATTTTAACGGAAATCCTGTTCCTTTACAAGTTAAAAAAATTGCGACTAGCCTGGAATATCGTGACTTTATAACAGTAGGAGTTTTGATTGGAAAGATTAATAAACAAACTAAACTCTCAGTAGGAGGAAGGCTGGTTGATGACAATTGGATATATATTCAAGAACCTGGCCTAAAAGTGGGCAGGGTTCAAATATTCAATAATTGGAGCCCTGCATTGGTTAAAAACCCAAAGAATATTTGGCTTGGGCTTGAGTATTTTGTAAACGAAGGCGATGATTTGTGGTTAATGAAAGATAGTCAGATTAAAAAGTTTGCAATCAACGAGTTGCAAAAGTTGGAATTTGTTCAGCAAAAAGATGTCATTGATAGTGTGGTGGTGCGTGTTAAAAAGGCTTATCCGGGTTATTTCGGTGCATATAGGGATTTCGATGTTGTGCAACGATATCTCGATAAATACCAAAATTTGTTTTTAGTCGGACGTAATGGCATGCATCGATATAATAACCAAGACCATTCTATGCTTACTGCTATGAGGGCTGTCTATAATATTATAAATGGCGTATTAGATAAAAAGAACATATGGGATATTAACACAGAAGAAGATTATCATGAGATCAAAAATATCTAACTCTGTTACTAGAGCTAAGAAACTATTTTCTATCAATAGACGAAATTTGCTTATCTTATTTATTGCAGTACTATGCATTTATGGTCTGGTTGTAAAGGTTGTTGCTACAACGAAACTTGGGTATTTTGCCGATGAGCCCGATGACTTTGCTATGTTTCTTAATGACTTTGATCAAGTTGATGAATTTTTTTCTAAGGCAAGTGGAGCGGACCAAGCACGTTTTCCGCATGTTATTTCTGCTCCAATATTGCTAGCATTGGGGGATAACCCACTAATCGCAACACGAATTTTATATATAATCATACATTGTATCTATCTTTATGTTCTTTACAAACTATTCAGACTATCATTATCAAAAGTAAAGTCATTCTACGGCATTGTATTGGTGGCATCAAGCGCCTATCTGTTTAGCTTCTCGATCTTTACGATGACTACCAGCAATAATCTGTCATTATTACTCGGTACGTTAATGCTGTATCTGTATTTAAGCAATTTTAATACCCCGTCAAGAACCACAATCAATCAGTTTGCAATTTTTGGCTTAGTTTCTGGTTTAGCAATTGGTTCACGTTTTTTCAGTGCGATTATTTTAGTGTCTATTTTTCTTTACGATGCCTACATAAATCGCCAATCTCTCTTAAAGAACAACAGCTACAAATTCTGGGGTTTGCCTTACGAGGATCTCAATATAGCTTTTACGTTAATCATCGTGCTGATTAACTTATTGCCATTACCTAGTGTATTTAAAGTATTTATGGCATGCGTTCTTATACTTTACTACGTTGTCTATTTTATTTTTGAATATTTTCGTAGAAAAGCCGATAAAACCAAACTGAATTTTATTAACAAATGGATTGTTATCGTTCATACAGCTTTTGTGGCAACTCTTATTTCTTCGCCAATCCACCTTAATTTTATAAATATCGAGAATATTTTTAAATGGTCGGATATCTGGCATAAAGTAGACAATTTTATCAATCCAAGCCGTTCTGATATTTTTACAATTATTGGGTTCAAGACTGGATTGTTTGCAGGAATTATGATGATGTGTACCTTGGTAATTATTGTTTGGCGACGTCAAATGAAGGACTTTATGAAAAGTTATGCCCTATTTCTGTTGATAATTCTATTACATCTACTAGTTTTTATTCAGGTAAAATATGTCATAGCTTGGTACCCGCTATTCATAATGCCGTTTTTTTATTTACCGCTTATATATGTACTTCCAGATAAACCAAGCGATTTAAAAAAGCCACTTATGGCATTATTGCTCGTTGTTTTATTATTGATTCCAATTCACGAACAGTATCGTTACTGGAAGTTATTCCCTTATGGTCATATTGATGGCGCTCAGTATGGAAAGCAGTATATTGGATGGAATAAGCCAGGTATGATTACATTCGAGTCGTTTGATCATATTATAGGATATCTAAAAGATAATCGTAGCACACTTCCGGCAGGGGCGATTGAATGTAATTTTGTACGTAGCGAGCGCTTCAAAGAGTGGGCCATAACTATTATGAATGCATTTCTTGAGAAAGAGAGTTTATCAGATTATTACTGCCTTCCTGCAGTATCCACGAATGATAACCCTAGATATGTGATAACCTCTATATATACTTCTGATGAATCTATTGAAGCTATTCGCAAAAACTATACCGAAGAACATGTATTTACTGAGGCATCGATTCCTGTCGTAATCTTTTGGGTAAAGAAGTAGTATTAATTAAAATGTATTCTGAACACTTCTATTGTAGGGGGTCAATTGTAATCTATTAACTGTGTTTAGCCGTAATTTAATGAAACAAACTCATGCCAGTAGTCTATCAACAAAAATCAGAGTGGTCTAGGCCACTCTGATTTGTGAAGCACCTCAAGAGAGATTCCTATTTTTTTGGTGGAGGTGTTGACGGGGTTGAATTCTTGGCCGGAGCGGTGATAACCCGTTCTATTGTAACGTAGCCTACCCGAGCAGTACTATTTATAAAATTTCCAGTGCCATCAGAGTTAGTAATACTCACTGATCCCCACTTTCGCTGAGGACTTACTGTTATTGAATCGCTACACACCTTGGTATAATCACTAGTAGGTAAAGACGGTGTAGTTTTGGAAACGAGATTATAATCAGGACCGAAACCTTTAGCTCCAATTCTAACAGGATAACTTCCATCAACGCCTCTTACTAGAGCACATATAACTACCTGCTGGCCAGACACTGTATCAAGAAAATCACGTAATTTCTTTGCACCTGGACTATATGTGGGATCTATTATGATTGATCCTCCAGGATTTAATTCTGTTACTGTCTTGTTTGCTTTAAGTCCTGGTGCGGTTTCGGTTAAGTAATGTGCGCTCACTAATTCATAATCTCCTGGTATCAGCATTAAGCTGTCTGATGTCGCCGCAAAACTCTTCAACGTAAAGTATCCCCCACCAAGTATGGCTACAATAAGAATAACTACAAAGAACTGTACCTTCCTACTCTTTAAATCAAAACTCTTACCAAAGAACCCTTTACTCTTGCTTGTATTACTATTCTTACTACTAGTAGTTCTTTTATTCACTACTTTAGTTGTTCTTGCCATGATGGGTTTTCCTTTTTATATGTTTGTTCTTTTAGACTTAATTATCTAACAATAACTATAGCATAAGTATCTTACATACATATGTCAACTGAGATGTTGCTGAGTTGTGGAAAAGTTATGTCGGATAATAGTTTTCATCATGGATTTAACTAGGTGATTATTGATATTTGGCACGCTTATAGCATGAAATATTATAGTTGTTTGTGGTTTGTTTTCTTGTATTCGTACTGGCGGATTCTCTTGTTCTTTTCTTTGGTGGGGCTTTGGCTGTGTTTGTGGGTTTCGTGCTTTTCTATGTACCAGAATTTTAATGGCGTACCAGTTAAGTCATATTTTTCCCTGAATAATCTTTCCATATAGCGTTTATAACTCCAGTGCAAAAACTTTGTGTGCGACCCAAAAACCTTAAAGCTTGGTATGGGGTTGCCCTCTTCATGTGCGATGTAGTTTAGTTTTGGCATACGATTTTTTAACCCTGCTGGAGGATGGGCATCTATTACTTGCCTAAGCCAACGATTAAGTTCAGTAGTTTTGTAGGATTTTTGTCTGTTTTCGGAAATTTCACAAATAATATCAAAAAGTTTTGTAACATTTTGTCCTGTTTCAGCACTAGTAAATATTAATGGAGCCCAAGGGACAAAGATAAAGTTATGCTTTATTTCTGGTGCTAGACTATCTCTTGTATAGGCGTCCTTATCAATACTATCCCATTTACTGACAACTAGAATAAGTCCTCTGCCGGCTTCTTTAATCATACCGGCAATCTTTTGGTCTAGCTGAGTGTTGAGCTCGTTGGCGTCCATAAGGAGCAAGCAAATATCCGCTTGTTCAATAGCGCTAATCGAGCGTATTACACTAAACTTCTCGATTCCCTTTTCTATTCGACCGCTCCGACGGATACCAGCAGTATCCATAAACTCGATCTCTTTATTGTTGTATCGGATTATTGTACGATTGATATCTCTGGTTGTGCCTGCACGATCTGCGACGATTGCTTGTTGTTTTTTAGCAAGAGCATTAAATAGGTGTGATTTGCCAACATTTGGTCTACCTAGTAGCGCGACACGAATTCTATTTTCATCCATTTTGATTGTGCTTTTAGGGATTTGTGCCGTCGTGTCTTCGAGTAGGTCTGAAATACCCCTGTTTTGAGTTGCGCTAGTTAAATGAATATTCTTGATTCCAAGTTTTCTGTAGTCATCAATGGTAGATTTTGGAGCTTTGTCGATTTTGTTTACCAGCAGAAAAACAGGTTTTTGGGTTTTGAGGGCTAACTTAGCCACTCTGCGATCGTCTTCAGTTATGGCGACATTAGATTCAATTACTACCCATATCACGTCAGCACTATCCGAAGCTTGAGTTATCTGCTCTTGTATCGTGAACTCGAAATCATCTTCTGGGTCTTTGATTCCTGCTGTATCAACTAGCCAAAAGTCAGAGTTATTCCATGATGCTTTAGCAAAAATACTGTCACGTGTTGTTCCGGGTTCGTTTGCTACAATTGCCTCTCTTTTGCCTAAAATAGCATTGAAGATGCTTGATTTACCAACGTTGGCTCTGCCAACTATTGCTATGATTGGGACTTTTTGTTTGCTAGCCATATACTTGAATTATATCACAAATATTGTGAAGTATCTATACCTCAATACCTTTAACCTCTATATATTCCCCGGGTTTTAAGTTACCAAGCTTATAGTTACCTATTTGTATCCTGTGCAGTTCGATAACTGTATAGCCTAGTGCACTAAAAGTTCGCCGGATTTGTCGGTTCCTGCCTTCTCTCATTGTAACTTTCCAATTTCTAGTACTACCTTGGAGTTGAATTTTGCTAACTCCATCTTCTAGAATTATTCCGGTTTCTATTCTTTGCTTGTCATCTATCGATAGTGGGCTGTCTAATTTTACTTGGTAAACTTTACTCTTTTTAAATGAAGGGTGGGTTAATTGTTGCGAGAGCCTACCATGGTTGGTCATTAATAGTAGGCCACTCGAATCTTTATCTAAACGGCCTACCGGCTTTAGGTTGCGGTATTTATCAGGAATAATATCGTAAATGGTTTTACTCCCTTGACCGTTATGAGAGCAGACAATATTAATAGGTTTATTGATTAGCAAAAGTTTAATTTCTGGAATGTAGATCTGATGATTATTGAGTTTAATAGTGTCCGATTCTGTAACTTCTTGGCCATGTTTAGCAGGTATGTTGTTAATCAATACTGCTTTCTCTTCGATGGTATTATCGGCCTGTCGACGCGACATACCTGTTGCTAGAGCAACAAATTTATTGATTCTCATGCATTTATTATATCTTATGCTACTGGGGGTGGCAGGGGCTGTCCTGGTGTTGGCTGAGCAGTTTGCTGTTGATTTGGCGCAATAATATCGTTAACAAGTGGTGGGTTAATAGGCGATTCGTTATCTGTTTGTTGTGAGTTTTGGGTCGTAATTGGAGTTGCTATAACTTGGGCTTGTTGATTTTGTGATACTTGACTGGTGTCTAGTGTGGTATTTGCTGGTTGAGGCTGAGTTTGAACAGGTGTAGGAGCTGCCGAAAGCGTACTTCCATCAGGCGTAACAATAGTATTGAATTCCGGAGTATTAACTTCTGGTCCGCTATCTTTACTGGCTATGTCTAGAATACTTTTAGTGGGCGCAAAGACATCGTTAATCGGATTGATAACTTTTTTTCTACCACTAACGCTTGCATCTATTCCTGGTTCTTGGTTGGCGTTTTGATTGGCTGGATCACTCTTTTTGATAATTTGTTCGCCTGCTGGCTTGTCGTTGTTGGGGTCGCCATCATTGTTTGGTGTGTTGGCTTGTAGGGTGCTAGGTGGCTGGGCGAACGAAGTTGGTGGCTCCTGAACGGGTGTTGTAGTTTGAGTCGACTGCGGGGTGGTATCAGCTACAGGTAGTTGAGAGCTGTTTGAGGGTTGAGTCGTTGCTGGTGTGGTATTTGCCGGTTGAGGCTGAGTTTGGGCAGGTGCAGGAGTGGGAGCACTTGTAGTAGCTTGTTGGGGTTGTGGATTTGGTGTTGGCAAGGGTGCTGTTGTAGCTTCGTTAATGTATTGCTGGATTTGTTGTTGTAATTCCTTTTCTTCGTTGGCGGTTGATGAAGCATCATTTGAGGCGATGTCTTGTTGTGTCGGTAGAGCTTGAGGTATAGGTTGTTGGGGTTCAGCTACAGGAGCTTGTGGGTTTGGAGTAATTTGTTGGGGTTGTGGATTTATTGCAGTGGTCTGATTGTCGTTGACTGGTGTGGTATTTGCTGGTTGAGGCTGAGTTTGAACAGGTGTAGGAGCAGGAGCTTGAACCGGTACTCCTCCTACACTAAGTGTTGTTTCTTCGCCTAATAGATCTTTAGCAGAACGTACGACATCCTCAAGGGTTACTTGAGATTTAACAAGATAAAGGTCCGCTCCAAGGCTTTCGGCTTTGGCCTTGTCTTCAGCTTGATTAAGGGCAGTCATCATTATAATCTTTGTGCCTTTTGTCTCTGTTGTGCTACGCAAGATATCGAGCATATCAAAACCACTGACCTTGGGCATCATTATGTCAGAAATTATCAGATCTGGTTTTTCTTTGATTGCTAATGCTAACGCGGCTTCACCGTCGGCAGCAGAAATGATTTCGTATCCTTCTGCAGCCAGACGTGCCTCGTAAATCTCTCGCAAGTTATTGTCGTCTTCGACTAGCATTACTTTTGACATATGTTTTCTTTCTTGTTCCTAGGTTGATTATTCATAATATTTAACATTATTGTAGCATAAGTGCTTTTATCATCCAGTATTGTTTGGGTTTGTCTGGGTCTGACTTTGTTGTCTAGCTAGTGTTGCTTCGGCTTGTCCGGTATTCATACGAGGTATGTTTACATAGAAGGTTGTGCCTTTGCCTCTTTCGCTTTCTGCCCAGATCTTACCGTTATAGAGGTTAACTATTTTTCGACATATAAATAGACCTAGTCCAGTACCGCCTGTAGTTCTAGTTTCAGAGTTGTCGATTCTATAGAACTTTTGAAATAGAT
Organism: Candidatus Nomurabacteria bacterium; assembly: GCA_023898625.1. Taxonomy (NCBI): domain Bacteria; phylum Candidatus Nomuraibacteriota; species Candidatus Nomurabacteria bacterium. The sequence goes on along the minus strand of CP060231.1, from coordinate 56,413 downwards.
GCGGAACATCTTCAGAATTCATTCCAACGCCAGTATCTTTTACAAAAAACTGCACAACTTCATCATCACCTGTGACGCCTAAGGTAATTTTTCCAGAGGTAGTATATTTAATTGCATTGTCTATAAGATTAGAGGCTACTTCTCGTATCCTATCAGGATCTGCATAGATATAAAAAAGTGGATTTAATATTTTAGATCCTGAATGCTTTGAAGGTTCTTGATTTGAACTAACTACAAATTCTAACTCTAGGTTTTTCTGTGTTGCGACCATTCTAGAGTTATCGGCTTGTTGTTCAAGTAAAGTACTGACCTCAATAACTGAGGGGTGATTACTGATTCTTCCATCTTCAGCTTTCGCACTAACTAGTAGATCTTGAAAGAGACGTCCAAGATGTTGGGCGCTAGATTTTGCTTTTTCAAGATACGTTCGTGCCTTTGGGTCAATATTGCTGACTTTTGGATTCAATGCCAACTCAACATAACCCTCGATTGCTGCAACGGGTGTTCGCATTTCATGAGATGCCGTGCTGATAAAGTCACTTCTGGCACTTTCTTCTCGTTTCTTTTCGCTAACATCACGAACTATAATTACGGCACCATATGTCGTCTTGGTTTCTAAATCAGCAATAGCAGAAACGGTCAGATCGATAAATAATTCTGATTGTTTGTCTCTGTGTAACGAGTACTCTCCGCTTACCGGTATCATGTTTTTTATGGCTTTCATGACAGGTTCTTTGTCTAGTTCTATGTCTCTCTCGTTTGGGTTTTTAATATTAAGAACACTTCTATAATGTAGGTCAAGTACATCCTTTGCTGATTTACCGAGCAGGGTTTCTATGGTTGGGTTAACAGAACGAACGACGCCATCGTTGTCTATAATTATCACCCCATCTCCTATGCTGTTGGTCAATAGTTTGACCACTTCATTAGTCACAAAGTATTTCTCAATGTAATTTTGTTTAGTATTGGGGCTAGATAGTTCGTACTTATTTCTTAATAGATATAGCCCGAGTAATGCTATGGTAGTTCTTGTTAGATATACTACAACATCTCCTTTTACTCCCAAAATAGTTGGGGGTGTCGTGCCTGCTATTACCATGCCAGTAATAACTCCAGAAATTGCTAATGTACCAAAAACAAGTATAGGGCCAAGGCATACAGACAAAATGCTCATTAGATACGTTATGGACATGAACAAGGTTGCAGATGTAGAATTCAGGGTTAGTTCTACTATTACTGCATTCGTTATGCTAGCTAGCATATAACCTATTGCATATGCGAGCCATAGATTGTATCGCTTAAATATGCGTAAGATCAATGTGCAATAAATCAGAGTTGTGATCGCAAATGCCACCGATCCCATACTTACTCCTAGCTTTGGGTTTGGATCAATGACTAGTCGTTCTTGCTCTAAGGCTGTGTATGTATATAAAAGTAACAAAACAGAACTATATGCAATGTATAGATAGTTAAGTCGTTTTAACCACTTTTCTGGAAGATGTTGCATGCAATATTCTTATTCCCACCTACTTGCTTATTCTTATAATAGTATCTATTGTTTTAAGATGTAATGCAACTTGAATTTTATTATATCGAGTGGTATTATTTACCTCTGTTATGGCCTCATCGTCTAACGGTTAGGACACCAGGTTCTCATCCTGGCAATCGGGTGAAAATTGCCTGAGGCAATTTGCAAGGAAATCTTCTTTTGAAAACTTGTTTTCAAAAATGAAGTTTCGGGCCCGCCAGAGGTGGGTCGATTCCAATCGAACCTCAAGTATATTACAATTTATATCATGGCCTCATCGTCTAACGGTTAGGACACCAGGTTCTCATCCTGGCAATCGGGGTTCGATTCCCCGTGAGGTCACCAATTTACTGCCATACTCTACCCAACAAACTTCTTCTGTCTTTTGAATTTCTTAAGGATAGCTAGGGTACTAGTAGCTAAGACTAATAGGCTACCTACTAGGGCTACAGCAATAGTGTTTTGTCCGGTATTGGCTAGTTTGTCATTGCTGGTTATGGTTGTAGCTTGTCCTTCAGTTACTACTACACTGTATGGCCCTAAGGTTTCCGTGGAACTATCTGGTTTAGTGATTTGTATGGTTACAGTATGAGTACCGGGTGCTAGATCACTAGGTAGAGTACAGCTCCAGTTACCAGAACTATCTGCTGTAGCAGTACAGACTACTGGGTCTGAGTGTACAGTTACTGAGACAGTAGAGTTAGGTGTAGTTGTTCCAGAGAAGGTTGGACGTTTAGGGATAGTAGGGTTACCAGTTAGTGATATAGTACCAGAGCCATTAGGATTGTTGATGACTGCTGAGCTACCTGATTCAGGATCTGGGTCTGGATTAGACATTGCTAGTTCGTAGGCTCCTGCATCAAAGGCTCCACCTTGTGGGCGAGCTACTCCTCTAGCATCTGTTGTCATACCAGATACAGTTGTACCAGCATTAATAGCTGGGGAACCTTCTTGTAGGGCTAGAGTTGGTACTTCTCCACCATTGTCGGTGAGTACTCCCAGGAAGGAAGCCAAACTAGTTTGATTGTGTTTGTCAGAGGACTGAGTTAGATAGGTGCTGAAGCTATTGTCGCTAGAGATATTACCGCCGTTGCTATTAATGGTGAACGTTGGAGTACCAGAGCCAGAGCCTGTGTATCTATAGTAGTTCACTGCATTAGCTGTGCCATCTCCTACAGTATAGAGATCGTTTTGGGCGGTGTGGGTGATGGTGCCATCACCTTCCGCGACATCCATGATAGCTGCCGCCGGATATGATCCAGCAACGGTGTTGGTTATATTACTGAAGGTATTGTTTGTGGTAGTGTAACTAACTTGAGTACCAGTATAACTTTCAGAGCCGGCGGCAATACCACGAGCTACCGTATAGAATTGATTTCCATCACCATGCAGATCTGTGAAAGTAGAGTTTTTGACATTAGCATTTAGTGTAAATCCTGAGCCGGCCTGGATCATAAGACCTGCTGGTCCATCTGCAAAGGTCGTGCGATCAATATTTACCGTTCGGCTGCCACTCCCCCCCATGACGGTGGCTACCATCAAACTCATGCCCGAGCCACTCAGAGAACCATTGTGCAAATAGCTATCTATGACATCTATATTACTGTTTTCGGAAGCGATAGCTTCTTGAGCTGCGTCGTTCAAATCTATGTCTAGACTGTCTACGGTCATGGAACTAGCGCTTGTTACTGTAATTCCATAACCACCTGTCATACTAAAATCACGAGCTTCGAACACTCCAGCAGAACTACCTCCATAAAAACTAAGACCTGCGCCGTCAAGAATAGACACTCCTTTGCCTTGTCCTATAATCTTTACCGGATCATAGAACTGCTCTAGTGTTGATCCTGGCCCCGTAATAGTCCCCACTGGTAGATTGATGGTATCGTCGGTACCGTAGGCTCCGGTTTCTACACAGTCTGCTTCGGTTCTAGTGCCGTTATTGATGTTAGTAATGGCTTCGTCTATTTGGCAGTTACCATCAGCAGTAGCAGAGCTAGATCCGGTAACTACATTAAAGGTAGCTGCATGAGCTGATTTAGGGCTAAAGATTAGTACAGTAGCTAGTAGAAATAAAGCAAAGCCTAGTTCTTTAGCTAGGGGTATAATACTTGTTCTATTGTTTGTATTGTTACTACTAGTGTATCTAGTATGATAACGATTGTTTTTGACCATTTGTTTTATTCTCCTTGTTTGTATATGTATCTATTTATGTTTTATATATAAATTCTTATTTATATATAAGAACCTATTTAACTTATTAGATAGATCTTATTTAGTTTTATATTGATGTTTCCACGTCAACGACTTGTTAAATTACGCTAATGGTTTTATGATAACTCTAAACAAAGCGAATCACAAGAATTCTTATAGTATTTTTGACAACTATTAAGAATATTTGCGTCTTGAAGATTCTTTTTCTAGACGTCGGAGGTCACACAACTCTTGATGAGTATCAATCTCTATAACATCGTTAATTTGTAGTGGGCGAGCATGGATGGTGTATTCGCTTGTTTGCTTGTCGAACGGGACTGATTCTACAAAACGATGTTGATTATTGGGCCTCGCAACAACATCTACAATATCTTTCTTTAACTTGTTGACTTCTGCTGGTGCCCAGTACATGATCCCCACAAATCTATGTGGAGCTCCATGAGATTCGTTGGAGTAGCCGTGTGCTAAATGGGTAATTCCAATACTTCTATCAGCATAAAAATGCCAGTCATTCTCTACCTCTCCTGGTATGCCACAGTAAGAACTATGGTATTCGTAAGGGCGAATTACGTTTTGGCCTTTTATGTAAAGATCTCCTTCTATTAGGTACGCTCTGGCAAGTAAGTCTATAGCTAAATGTGTAGATACAATAGCCTCAGATGTATCCCAGTGAGGGTTATCTATAAACTTTATGTGAGGGTACTTGGGTAGTAACAAATCATAGACTTCACCTTGGTAGCCTCTTACTATTGTTATGTCTGTTATTCCGGCATTTGCTAGGGCATCAAGTTGAGTTTCTATGATTCTTTTGCTGTGAACCTTAACCATCGGCTTGGGTATATCTTTAGTTGCTGGGCGCATACGCTCGCCTTTTCCTGCACCCAAGATAACTGCTCTTTTTACACGGTAAGGCTCTAGGGCTTCTAGGGCTTGGGGCTTGGCAACTATTTGGTCTTGGGTGCGACGCACCAACCTCTTGCGTATCAAGCTAAGAATAGCTTTGCTTATTTCTGAAGGGTCTAGTGTAGGAATCTGCTCAATTATCTTTGACTCATCAATACCGTTACTGCGGACTATCAGCTGAAGGAGCTCGAACTCGGTATTAGATAAATCCACGCTAACTCTGCTTTTGTTTAATGGGGTGTATTTTCAGATATTGCTCAACGGCTAGCCTATCAGCTGTCATATCTTCTATAGTTCCACGAAGCTTCATGTTGCATTGGTCGTTTTCAAAGGTCCAATTCTTGTTCGGTTTGCGCCAGTCTGGGCCATAAATTGCCACTAGGTGCTCCTTGGCATTTTTTGGAACCCAAAATTTGCTTCCCTCAAAGTCGTGGCGAACCAATGGCTTATAGCTAGGAAGTTCACAATCGAACTGCTTTGCTCTATTGGAAGTATTGTATGGCTTGAATAATGTATATAAGCATGAATATATTTTATCGGAAGGCTTCTTGTCGTTCTCCACCGGATAATAAAAGAACATGTCTAGGTGTATACCAACTCTGCCTACGGTTATAATCATGCCGTCATCAGGCTTGCCTTGAAGTCTTAAGATGTTACAGCCGTATCTATTGATTAGCTCGTGAATGACTCGTATGTCAAAGTCTTCTGCCCAAACACCAAGGTCGATATCTTCGTCGTGAGATATAAAGCCGTTTTCTCTGATGGCTCCTAGCAAAGTTCCATCACTAAGCCAGTGGGTACATTTGTATTTATCTAACACATTAGTTACGTCAGTCAGTAGCATTAAGGCAAAGGCCTGGTTCATGCCTTCTTTGTTGTCCTTAGCCGTAGGCCAATTAATGCCGTGTTGTTGGTCGGTTTTAATAGATTGGTCACGTAACCTTGTTATTAGTTCTCTGGAATTTGGCTGACGAGTAGATTGCATGTATGTCTTGATACGTGCTTGATTGGCTAGATAAACCGGATTATCTGGTTTCTTTGCTGGTGCAAGAACATGCTCTAGGTGCAAGGATTTGCCAGGAATTCTTTGTAATCTTTTACCGCTTAGTACTTCGCAGGCCATGGCAAATGCTCCATCTTCATGACCCCAACCTACAAAGCCACTGTCAAAGCCCCGTACTAGATCCCACAAATCTCGGCGAACAATAATGCAACCCCCCAGTGGTTGAGTATGGGTGTATTGGGTCATATGTTTTTGCCAATCACTGGTTTCGTCTTGAAGTAGCATTTTGGTGCCGTTAAAGTCTAGTTCCCAACGCTCTACATACGGATAGACAACAGCTCCGGTTTCTAGAGCTAATGCCACACCGTCTTTGATTTGTTGGGGGTTGATGACAGTATCGGCATCGTGAATAACAGCCACATCCCAATCGCCAGCTTTATGACCAGCCTGGTTACGTGCAAGGCTAAGATTGTAGGTAATAGGAGTTTTGGGGAAGTGCTCGCCGATATACATTGGATAATCCAGTGTTTGACTTATCCAACTGCGAACATGCCCCCAGATTTGGTTTCTTGAAGGATCTTCGGAACTAAAGGGTACTAGTAATACAACTCTTGGTTCTTTGTTGTTTGGCTTAGTGGATTTTGGTTTACTGACACGTGTTTTGGCAGACTTTGTCTTAATAGTCTTAGGCCTAGCACTCTTTCCCATTAGTTATATTCTACAATAAAACCCATACTACTTGAAGCATTGTTCTGTTGTTGAAAAGAGGTATGTCTTACTTTTATGTACTAGTGTAGAGGTATATCTACCCAACAAACTTCTTCTGTCTTTTGAATTTCTTAAGGATAGCTAGGGTACTAGTAGCTAAGACTAATAGGCTACCTACTAGGGCTACAGCAATAGTGTTTTGTCCGGTATTGGCTAGTTTGTCATTGCTGGTTATGGTTGTAGCTTGTCCTTCAGTTACTACTACACTGTATGGCCCTAAGGTTTCCGTGGAACTATCTGGTTTAGTGATTTGTATGGTTACAGTATGAGTACCGGGTGCTAGATCACTAGGTAGAGTACAGCTCCAGTTACCAGAACTATCTGCTGTAGCAGTACAGACTACTGGGTCTGAGTGTACAGTTACTGAGACAGTAGAGTTAGGTGTAGTTGTTCCAGAGAAGGTTGGACGTTTAGGGATAGTAGGGTTACCAGTTAGTGATATAGTACCAGAGCCATTAGGATTGTTGATGACTGCTGAGCTACCTGATTCAGGATCTGGGTCTGGATTAGACATTGCTAGTTCGTAGGCTCCTGCATCAAAGGCTCCACCTTGTGGGCGAGCTACTCCTCTAGCATCTGTTGTCATACCAGATACAGTTGTACCAGCATTAATAGCTGGGGAACCTTCTTGTAGGGCTAGAGTTGGTACTTCTCCACCATTGTCGGTGAGTACTCCCAGGAAGGAAGCCAAACTAGTTTGATTGTGTTTGTCAGAGGACTGAGTTAGATAGGTGCTGAAGCTATTGTCGCTAGAGATATTACCGCCGTTGCTATTAATGGTGAACGTTGGAGTACCAGAGCCAGAGCCTGTGTATCTATAGTAGTTCACTGCATTAGCTGTGCCATCTCCTACAGTATAGAGATCGTTTTGGGCGGTGTGGGTGATGGTGCCATCTTCTGCGTATTCAAAAATAGCCGTTGCTGGATATGAACCGGCAACAGTATTAGTTATGTTACTGAAGGTATTGTTGATGGTGATGTAGTTGATTTGGTTACTAGCATTATTGCCCAAAAATAAGCCTATTCCTGCTCCACTTTGATACATTGAATTTGCATCGCCATGCAAATCCGTGAAGGTCGAGTTTTTGACATTAGCATTTAGTGTAAATCCTGAGCCGGCCTGGATCATAAGACCTGCTGGTCCATCTGCAAAGGTCGTGCGATCAATATTTACCGTTCGGCTGCCACTCCCCCCCATGACGGTGGCTACCATCAAACTCATGCCCGAGCCACTCATATCGCTATTATGCAGATAGCTGTCCCGAACAGTTAGGTTAGAATTCTCTGTATAAATAGCCGTCGTTCCTGTGCCTTCAAGATCAATATCTACATTATTTACTGTTACATCTGCTTCTATGCCACCGATACCAACCCCTTCGCCGCCACCCGTCATAGTAAGGTTACTTACTTCCAAAACACCTGTACCATTGCCAAATAAGCCGATAGCAAGATCGTCCACAACCGACACTCCTCTGCCTTGACCAATGATTTTGGTAGAGTTGTTTAGTAGCGCCAGACCCGAACCAGATAGTGACCCGTCGATAGTCCCAACAGGCAGGTTGATGGTATCGTCGGTGCCATAGGCTCCGGTTTCGATACAGTCTGCATTTGTTCTTGTGCCGTCGTTAATGTTAGCAATGGCTTCTTCTAGCTGACAGATGGAGTCAGCATTTGTCGCGCTAGACCCAGTAGCTACGTTAAAGGTAGCAGCATCAGCTGACTTAGGGCTAAAGATTAGTACTGTAGCTAGTAAAAATAGAGCAAAGCCTAGTTCTTTAGCTAGGGGTATAATACTTGTTCTATTGTTTGTATTGTTACTACTAGTGTATCTAGTATGATAACGATTGTTTTTGACCATTTGTTTTATTCTCCTTGTTTGTATATGTATCTATTTATGTTTTATATATAAATTCTTATTTATATATAAGAACCTATTTAACTTATTAGATAGATCTTATTTAGTTTTATATTGATGTTTCCACGTCAACGACTTGTTAAATTACGCTAATGGTTTTATGATATCCAGACCTATAAGAATAAGCAACAATTTAAGGAGGTGTTATTTACAACAGGCGATAGCTATAGATTATTTTTTGCTTGAATGTAATTTAGGTAACTCATTCCACCTGGTAGTGTAGCGTGGGGTATCAATACTGTGCTTTGGTTGCCAGCTTGTGTTTAATAGCTCACTGGCATAATACACGGAGTTCTTGCCGAAGCGTTTGTTGATATTGTCTACGGCTTGCATACGGCGGCTCTCCTTACACTGATTTACGGTACCATCCTGGTCTAGAAGATTAACTTGAATATTGTTTGATGGCGATAGGTTTTCTAGCCAAACCCCTGCCCTGTGATAATTGTGTTTGGGATTGAAATATTTTTTGAAAGAATTTATTACTGCGTTTATCAGCATCCCCGTATCTGCTGTCGGTTGATCAAGGCAGATCTTAGCAGTTTGGCTTATATATCCTGGCTTGAATCTACTGGTGGTGATAAAAAAACCTACCTCACTCGTTAGTTGATTATTGACGCGTAGTCGATAACTAGCCTTTGTTGTAAAGCTAGCTAGAGCCGATTCGATTACATGAAACCTATTTGTGTCTTGGCCAAAAGTTCTAGTGACAGCGATGGTTTTGGCGGGTTTTGGTAGTTTTTGTAGTGGGTGGCATGATATGCCGTTAAGCTCGGCGACTAATTGTCTGCCATGGATTCCAAGTAGTTTTTGGGCGTATGCTGGGCGCATTGTAGAGAGGTCAAAAGCTGTATTGATTCCTGCTGAGCGTAAGCGTACTGCAAATTGTCTGCCAACACCCCAAACATCACTAACAAGAGTTTGTTTTAGGTATTTTTGCTGGTTTTCGGTACTTAAGTTAATCCAATCTAGTACTCCTTGTAGTTCGGGGTTTTTCTTGGCTTGATGTGTTGCGAGCTTAGCTAGGGTTTTGCTGGGCGCTATGCCGACAGAGACGGGTACGCCTATCCATTGCTTGGTTAGTTTTGCAATTTCTCTACCCCATAGGGTATGATTACCTATCAATAGTTCACTCAAATCCAGAAAAGACTCGTCAACCGAATATACTTCAACGTGTGGTGTTATAGAGGTTAGTAGGCTAATAATACGGCGCGAGATATCACTGTACAGTTCAAAATTACCAGACATTTGCACTACATCATGGTGCTTAAAGAATTGACGCCACTTAAAGGCTGGCGCCCCCATAGGGATACCTAATTCTTTAGCCTCATTACTTCTGGCTACTACGCAACCATCGTTACTGGATAATGCCACAACAGGTTTTCCTTCTAGGTCTGGGCGAAATAACCGCAGGCAACTAACAAAAAAGTTATTGCAATCAACTAATGCAAATGTTGAATTGCTCATGGTCGATACCTATGTATTATGGTTGATACAACTCCCCAAATGGCTGTATCGATTGGTAAATTGTGTGCTTTGGCTATAATAAAGCACGATTCCGACCAATAAGCTACTAAGTCGGTTTGATGTAGCTTTAGGGAGCGATCAATTATAGCTATATCTCCACTAAAAATGCCATATCTATCCCACTCGTCTCCCTCTATTTGCATAAAAAAAGTACTTAGGGGGTGCTTAATGACTAATTTATTAATATCCAAGCTAGTGATAGTGTCGTCTGTTGCTGGGTTTGGAAAACCACTGTGTATACTTACTCCCGGTTGATTTTTTTGATTCACGACAAAAACTCCTTTATTTTAAGGCTTTATAATTGTTTTTGTCGCTCCAGGTAGTCCCCGTCAACACGACGTTGCTATAACTAAGCTTGCGAGTAGAAATAGCACCGAATACTAAGTACGCGCATTGCTATCATTTATTATAGCAATAATTTTTTAACTATGGCGCAAATGTCACATCACTGGCAGTAGATGCTAGAGTTACCCAAGTTTGTCCAGGGGCGAGTTTTATTGGCTGTCCATCGGCACCATTAAATTTTATTTGGGTTTTTCTGTCTGGCTTACTCCAGGTTCCTTCTGTTACGGTGCCATTTTGGAATACGAGCACCTTGCCACTGCCGACTGTAGCGTACACAGAATAGTAACCAGATTGGGTTCTATGGATAATAGGAACAATTACGATTTTTGGTGCTAGTTGGGTATTGCTTTTAGCATCCATATGAGGCCTGCCCCCTTCGCTACGCAGATAGGTGTTGGTGGCAGGGTCGTATTTGTAGTTGACTCTATAATTAGCGCTAGACATATCGATGTTGATAGTTTTTGCATTAGGTGTTGCTGAGGCCTTGTCTTCTCCGCCTCGAACGAATCCTTCATACTTGCTAGTCCAGCCTTTTTGCTTTTCTATTTCTTTTAATTTAACAACACTAGTGTACATATTATGAGGGGCATATCTACTTCTTTCTCGCCAATATGCTGATGAATTCGATGCAATCATTTGATCGAGGTCTTTAATACCCTCGTTTCGTATCTGCTGTAATGCTGGGCCACTGCCACCAACATGCGATATTCCGGCATCATAGGGTACCACAAAATCTAAGTAATAAGGACGAACACTGCGTACAGGCCCTGCGTATTCTGGTAGATTATCTTGGAAAATTGCTAAAAATCTAGTAATACCACCTTCGGCTACGGCTTCGTAAACTACCCCAGCGTCTTTAAGGCCAGATTGCGGTCGTGCATCAGGACTATTTTCTATCATCATACCAGTCGCAGTGCGCTGGTTATATTCTACTGGTACTTCAATACCTGTAAGCCGAGAAGGTTCGGTAGTTTTTGGTGGTTCTTCAACTTTAGGTTGTTGTGCTACGGGCGTGGCAGGTTGGGGCTTTTTGTCGAAAAACATAAAGTATGCCCCCACAGACAGTATAATAATTAGAAGAATCGACAATCCTCCTAATAACTTCTGCTTTTTTGTTAGGTTTTTGAAAGTAAACTTCTTAGAGTTCTTCTCATCACTAAAGTCTACTCCGACCGGCTTTTTAACCGGTATAAAGCTTGACTCACTAACGTCGGGGCTGATAGTTTTTGATTCTTTTATTTTTTTAAACATAACCAGCATTATATCAAAGATTTATATCTTTAGAAATGTTGTTGTAAACATAAGAAGATAGTATAATATATAAAATGACACAAAGTACCCCAATTGTCCAATCGAAGCTTTTGCTCCTGCGAGTTCCTCGCACAAATGACAAGAAGGAGCTGGCCGCTGAGCAAATGTTTGCTAGTATTCATGGGCTACTTTTAAAAGAAAAGGCTGGTATTTTTCGGCAAGTAGCACGCGAGCATCTTAGTTTTGAGATTGCGGCACTGCACAAACAAACCGGTTTTTATATATGGCTACCAGAATATCTCGTTAGTTATATTGAAGAGCAGGTTTATGCTCAATATCCATCAGTACAGATATCCGAAGTGGAAGATTATATGTCTCACGGAAACGAGTATAGTGCTCATATATATACTGATGTGGTTTTGCAAGCCAATGATGTCCTGCCAATAAAGACTTTTCCTAGCTTTGAGGTCGACCCTTTAGCTGCTATTACAGCTTCTTTAACCAAACTAGAAGAAAACGAGAGAGCTGTAATTCAGTTTTTGGTACGGCCTATTTTTAGCAGTTGGTATTCTAAGGCTCAAAAATATGCAAATAACCTTCAGAATGGTAGCTCCTTTGGTGGTTTGGCTCGTGCGTTGATTAATGGCGTAGATGAGTCTCCCTCGAAACAACTTAGTCCGATTGATCAATCACGCATAAAGGCATCTGAAGAGAAAAGCCAAAAACTGGCCTATGAGACTAAGATCAGGGTTATTTACGAAGGAAACGTAAGCGAAACAGAAGCAAATATGCGTTTACAGGCCATAGTAGCAAGTTTCAAACAATTTAATTCAAACAACCTTAATGGTTTTACCACAAAAAAAGTGCACAGTTTTACGACTGGTAGCAATATTTTGAGTAACCGTTCATTTACGGGGCTTGGTTTTGCTTGCAATATCGAAGAGATAGCCAGTTTGTTTCACCTTCCGCACACAAATGTTGAAACTCCATTTTTGCAATGGGCATCGGCACGTACAGCCGAGCCACCAGCTAATTTGCCAATCATATCACCAGAGGGTTATGACCCGGCTCAAGTTAGTCCTATTGCGGTAACAAATTTTCGTGGCGGAGATACTAGTTTTGGATTGCCTAGGAGCGATAGAGGTCGACACCTGTATATTATTGGTCAAACCGGAGTTGGAAAATCTGGGCTACTTGAGTTATTAACTATTTCTGACATTCATAGTACATATGGATTTGCAGTGATTGATCCTCATGGCGACTATGCAATCAATACCTTGAGACGTATCCCAGAATCTAGAATTAATGATGTAGTTTATTTTAATCCAGCAGATACTGCCTTCCCTATTGCATTTAACCCAATGGAGGTTAACGACCCAAACCTAAAAACTCATACTGCATCTGAGCTTATTGGTGTGTTGAAGCGAATGTTTGACTCTTGGGGCCCACGTTTGGAGTATATTCTTAGGTATACACTACTAGCACTTCTTGATTATCCAGATTCGACAATGCTTGACGTTACTAGAATGTTAACCGAAAAAACATTCAGAAATGATGTTTTAAGTTACGTCAAAGATCCGGTTGTTAAGAACTTTTGGACAGTAGAATTCGCCAGTTGGAATGATAAATTTGCCACAGAGGCCGTTGCCCCAATACTTAACAAGGTGGGGGCTTTCACTGCCAATCCAATTGTTCGAAATATTGTCGGGCAGCCTAAGAGTAGTTTCAATATTCGAGAGATAATGGATAAACGTAAGATACTGATTGTCAATCTATCTCGTGGCTTAGTTGGCGAGGACAACGCAGCATTGTTGGGTTCACTTTTGGTTACAAAAATACAGCTTGCCGCCATGAGTCGTGCAGATATTGATAATGTAGTAAACAGAGTTCCATTCTATCTATATGTGGATGAGTTTCAAAATTTTGCAACTGACTCATTTGCTACAATCTTGTCTGAAGCGCGTAAGTATGGCCTGTGTCTAACCGTTGCAAATCAATATATTGCACAAATGACTCAAGAAGTTCGTGACGCTGTTTTTGGTAACGTTGGTTCCACTATTGCCTTCAGGATGGGCGCAGATGACGCAAGGGTGATGCAACGCTATTTTGAGCCACGATTTGAAGAACATGATTTGGTACATATGAATAACAGAAATTTCGTGATTAGCTTGACTATTGGTGGTGAGAAAGCTCAGGCGTTTTCTGGTACTTCTCTAAATTTGCCTCCTCAAACAGGAAGTAATAACTTACAAGAGATCATTGATTATTCTAGACAAACCTATTCGGTACCCCTTCGAGATATAGAAGAGTATGTTCAAGATAGATATGTTAAGCCAACATCGAAACATAAACCAACAGTAAACAAAGAACCTATTAGCCCACCACAAACAGTAAATTATGAGACTGAATCAACTCCTAAAGTGTCAAAATCTATCAAATCGACCAGCGAAACACTAGGCTCGGTTGTGGTTCCAGCCCTGACAAGCGCGGAACCTATAAAAAAGAAGCGCAAACGAACTAGACGACGAAAAAAAACCAGTGATAGCCCGGTGATAAATGGTGGCAACACGGCAAACAAAGATACAAATAAGTCAGAGTCAACCAAAGTTGATCAAGAACTCAATAATTCAGATTCAGGGTCAAAAAATCTTTCTTCAGATGGCCATATTGTTGGTGACGGGACTATCCAATTACGCTGAAATACTTCGTTGTATTTTTGGTACTTTATGTCGCGTACGATACAAAATTATATTGACTTCAAGCTAGCAATATTTAATGCCCAAATGAATATTTACTACTTGGGGGCAGGTGCATTTGCGTTGAACGTAACTCTCTCTATGGTTACGTTTTCTATTAATATTGGTGTTTTGCCTCTGTTTACACCAGAAATACTAACACTTCTATATCTAGTTGTTGAGTTTGTCCATGGTGGAGTACATGCTTTTTGGTATGTATTATTGGCTGATGACAGCCCGATCAAGTTTGGTTTTTCGCCAAATGGTTGTACTTCAAGATATGATAAGTTATCCTGAGCCTTAACAACTATACATGTTTGATATTTATCACCTCCAACCATGTAGGCATTTGAACTTCCTGCAACTTTTCCTAAAGATGTAATACTTAATACTGTAGTGCTATTTTTAGCAATACCAGTGTCATTTACTTTTTTACACTTTTCCTTACAGACTAACGTGTTGTTCACTGGACTATAGCTATATGCTACAGTCGCTGCAAAACTCTTAAAAGTAAAGTATCCCCCACCAAGTATGGCTACAATAAGAATAACTACAAAGAACTGTACCTTCCTACTCTTTAAATCAAAACTCTTACCAAAGAACCCTTTACCATTGTTTGTATTGCTATTCTTACTAACAGTACTTTTTTATTTACTACTTTTGTTGTTTTGGCCATGATAGGTTTCCTTTCTATATTTTTTATTTAGATTATTTTTTTATTTTCCTGTAGGAGCGGGTGATGTAGGTACATTTACTGGCTGTGTTTCTAAGGTGATGTTGCTAACGGATATTAAGGCTTGGGATGTTTGACTACCACTTACTGTTAAGTAAGCAGATATGTTTTGATTTTTTCGAGAGGAAAAACTAAACCAGTTTGTACAAACTGGCGTAAAGCCTCCAGAGTTAAAATTCGTGATCCTAACTTCATTTGTTGCACCAGATAAATCTTGATATCTTGGTTGAAATGTCAAGGTAGGAGCAACGCCCTTAGTTGCAGCACAATATCGGTAATTTGGAGTTGAGGATGACAATAATTTGACACCTTCCGATACTGCAGAGACTGAGTATCTTGAAGCTGTGCTTCCTGCCGAGCAAACTAAACCAATTGATTGAGTTCCATTCTTGTCTTGTTCAGTAACTATTTTCCCATAGCAATTTCTACTAAATGATTCTGAAAGATTTACGCTTCTTAGTCTTCTGTTAGCTACTGTATAAGTATCAGTAATAGTCGTCGCCGCAAAACTCTTCAACGTAAAGTATCCCCCACCAAGTATGGCTACAATAAGAATAACTACAAAGAACTGTACCTTCCTACTCTTTAAATCAAAACTCTTACCAAAGAACCCTTTACTCTTGCTTGTATTACTATTCTTACTACTAGTAGTTCTTTTATTCACTACTTTAGTTGTTCTTGCCATGATGGGTTTTCCTTTTTATATGTTTGTTCTTTTAGACTTAATTATCTAACAATAACTATAGCATAAGTATCTTACATACATATGTCAACTGAGATGTTGCTGAGTTGTGGAAAAGTTATGTTATTTCAAGAAGTCCAATTGCTCACTAATCCTTTTAAGGCAAAGGTCTTTTCCTAATACATGCATTGTCTCTGCTAAAGCTGGGCTAGCAGGAGCTTGGGTGGTGGCTATTCGTATTAAGCTAAACAACACAGCAGGTTTAGTGTGGGTTATGGTTAGTAAAGAGTTTAGTCTGTTGGTCAGATCATCAATACTGAAATCGCTTTCAGTCAAAGATGAATTTGTGGCATTTAATAGTGTTATAATATCGTCTTTGGAAAGCTTCTTAAGTTGTTTATGTTCACTGATAAGCTTAGGGTTGATTGGTAGATCTTCGAAGAAGAAGTTAGTTAGTTCAGGCAGTTCAGAGAAGTACTTTAGCCTTTCTTGGACAAGATTAAGGACTTGTTTCTTATATGAATCGTCGTGGCTAGCGCCTGAATTTGGCCAGAAGTTTGCAACTTGTTCATACAGCTCATCGATAGATTTTTGACGGATAAAGTAACCATTCACCCAATTGAGTCGACGTTCGTCAAAATGTGCACCGCTCTTACCTACTCTTTGTAGGCTAAACTTTTTAATTAGTTCGTCTGTAGCAAATACTTCTTGTTCGGTTCCGTCATTCCAGCCCAGAGTTGCAATAAAACTACGCAAAGCTTCAGGCAAGTAGCCCTCCTTAGTGTAGTCCAGTATATCTTTAGCTCCGTCACGTTTACTGAGTTTTTTGTTGCCTTGTTCGTTTAAAATATGGGGCATAGTGGCAAATATAGGCTTATCAATACTCAAAGCTTCGTATAAGTTTAGATAATTGGGCATACTTGCAATAAACTCTTGCCCACGGATAATGTGGGTAATTTTCATTTCTGCATCATCAACAATATGCGCAAAGTTGTATGTTGGGAAGCCGTCGGACTTTATGAGGATAAAATCATCTATGGTTTCTGCCCCGGCTGAAAGATCGCCCATAACTTCATCATGCCATTTATAATTTTGTGGATCAGACTTGAATCTTAGCGGTTGACTGCCATCCCATTCTGGAGGGTTGTCTGGTCGGTGATTTCTATATAAAAATGGAACTTTGTTTTTTTGAGCCTCTTCTCGAAATGCTTGTACTTCCTCTGGGGAATATGGATCTGCGTACGCCCTGCCTTGGTCTATTAGTTTGTTGGCCCACTTTTTGTAGATGCTTAGTCGTTCGGATTGGCGGTATGGACCGAAATCACCTGGTTTATCTGGGCCTTCATCGTAATTAAGTCCAAGGGCTATCAGACTCTGCATTAAATGTTCGGCAGATCCTTGGACTTCTCTTTTTTGGTCAGTGTCTTCAAGGCGTAGAATGAACTGGCCTTTAGCCTGACGAGCGACTAACCAGGCAAAGAGTGCCGTTCGAATTCCTCCAACGTGTAAAAAACCTGTTGGGCTTGGCGCAAAACGCGTACGAACTTTAGGCATTTTTTTCCTTCTTTGCACGATGATTTGAGAGATTTAGCACTACCGCTCCCCCAAGCATTACAGTACCAGCGTAGGCACTGATAGCTGGTGATAAATCGTGCAAGTAATCAGAAATCGAGTCCGCTAACATTGCTAAGCCTCCAATGGCAGTAACTACACTTGTGAGATTGATAATATGGTCGATGTTAGTATTATTTTGTTCTGATTTAGGTAGTTGTTCGTCTTGTGTGATTTGTCCAGCTTCAATAGTCATTAACTATATATTAACAGAGGAAACGCTAATTCACTATATGTCAAAAAAATAACTTATATGCTGGTAGCAATGTTAATTAATTGTTCGCTACTTAAGGAATCGCTATTAACCTGATACCATATCCCACCATTCACCCAGGTTGCATTATTGTCATAAATATAAATTGTACGTCCGTTTTCTTGTGATGTAGTGAACTTTTTATTGTTCTTGGCCAAAAAGTTCTCTTGCAATGATGGGCTATTCCAGTTTGAAACCTCTTGTTTAATTGTGTATGATCTACTATCAGTATTTGACTTAAAGCTAACAGTGACTTTTCCGGCTTCATATTGTGCTGGTCCACGGAATGAATATCCAGACGGACTGTAAGCGGGCATTGATGCAGAAAAACCCGCTCTAACACCGGCAAACTTTACGGTTATATTCGGCATATTTAGGTACACTATAAAACCAAACAATAATACTCCAGCGATCACCCCACTACCCCAACGTAATGTTGATCGATGTTTTTTTTGCTTTTTATGCTTAATGTTTTGTTTTGGTGGCTGAGCTTTCTCTAGGGCTTTTGTGAATAATTCCTCAGACTTGCTGGTTTTTTGTGGGTGCTGTGAATGAGTGGGCTTGTGCGTAGTAGACGTAGGTGGATGGTTGTAGGAATGGTTGCTTTTTTGCACCTGATGATCTGGGTGTGGGGTGACGGCAATGTGCTGTGTGCGCTTAGTCAAGTGGCTCACATTACTGTTAAACTTGCTAATGAACGGACTTCGCTGGTGTTTACTAGCACTATGGTGTTCTGTATGTATTGTGCTTTTTGATTTCCTAGTTAAAACTTCTGGTGGTTTAACGCTTGGAGTCGGCTTTTTTACGGCGTTTCTCATCAATAATGTAGATTTTTGAGCGTTTCTACTGTGGTTGTTCGCCCCAGATCGTTTAGTGGTCGGTTTTGCCTTAACAGATAAAGAATCCGACGTTTTATCAGGAGTAAAAACAGTATGAGGTTTAGGTGCAACAAAACCATCAATGTGCCTAGGTTCATGTGACACCGAAGACTTCCGAGCATCAGAGATAACGGTACCTAGCTTTGCGTCATAAATCTTTCCGTTTATTTCCAGAACATCTTGTCTTTGTTTGCTCAACTTTTTTCGCCTTGATTAGTACTATTTCTAATCATAACCCTTTTGTGGGTAGTAGCGCAAGTCTTAGTATTTGGTCTAGTTTTGGGACAGCCTTCATGCTATAACTATAGTTAGTAATATGGATTTTCTTGACCCAAACAAAAAACGCTCCAATAAAATAAAACTGTATGTAGGCTATATCTTGGTCGCAATAGCTATTAGTATGTCTGCGCTTGTGTTGTTGTTTGCAAACTCTGGATATCGACTTGATACCGAAGGTAATGTTACGCAAAACGGACTATTATTTGTTAATTCCCACCCAGATGGGGCAACAGCATATATCGAGGGCATTTATAATAAGTACAAAACACAGGGCAAAACCGATACTAAGTTTGATTTACGAGAAGGACGTTACCGGGTAACTATAAATATGGATAGGTATCGCAGTTGGCAAAAAGAACTTAGTGTGGATGGTGGTTCAGTTGAGAGACTTGCTTATCCTTTTCTGTTTCCAGAAAAGCTAGAAACAAAAAAACTCAAGGAGTATCCTGCCGAGACGCATATTGTTTCTTCTAGTCCTGACAGAAAATGGATTATCGTTCAGTATCCAAACGATATATCTAAATTTGATGTCTTTGATACTAGCAATTTAGAAAAACCAAATAGTGGTTTTGTCATACCAAAAAACATATTAACAACCGGTGAGAGTCAGAACCTAGAAATGATTGAATGGTCAACGGATAATTCAAACGTATTAATGAAGCATACTTATGATAATCAAGTAGAATTTATTATCGTCAATAAAGACAATCCCGAGTCATCAATTAATGTAAATACCTTAACAGGCCAAAAACCCTACGCTGTAACTTTAAAAGATCGCAAGATCGATCAGTTGTTATTGCATATGTCTCCAGACGGGCTCCTTCAGCAATTTGATATAAAAACAAAAATATTTGTGCCATTAGTTTCAAAAGCCCTAGCTTTTAAATCGCATGGGGATGATATGTTAGTCTATGTTGCTCCGATAGAGAATAACCAAAAACAGGTGGAGGCTCATATGAAGACTAAAGATAAAGATTACGTATTAAGAAAATTATCTGCTGATTCAAACTATCTTGTAGACGTGGCTAAGTTTAGTGATGCATGGTATGTGGCGGTAGGTGCATCAAAAGATAATAGCGTCTATGTATACAAGGATCCATTAGTGATTCTTTCTTCTGACAAGCCAAAAGCAATAATTTTTGGTCGTACTCTCCGAATCAATAATCCACAGCATGTTTCATTTTCGGCCAATACTAGAATTATCGCTGTTCAATCAGGACAAAATTTTGCGGTTTATGATGCCGAAACTGACCGTCAGACTAAATATGAGGTTCATGATAAGTTCGATACTGATCGACCTGCAGAGTGGATGGATGGTCACCGGCTAATCTCCTCAACCAACAAAACAGCTTTGGTCTTTGATTTTGATGGCTTAAATCAACAAAAGTTGATGTCAGTTGACTCAAATACCGATCTGATGTTTGATAGAGATTATAAAACTGCTTTTTCTTTTGCGAGTGCTGACAATAATGGAAAATTTAACTTAAACCAAACAAGTCTACAAGTTAAGAATTAGATGTTTTTACGATGAAAATATGCTAGTAATTCGGCTCCAAAGTGATGGAGAATTTCCAGGGATTATGGCTGGTTGAGTTGACTCAGGTTTTGCTGTACTCGCTACGTTTGTGGTGATTTCTGGAGAAATCTGTTCACCTACAATTATTAGTCTGTTGATTGATGTTCCTGGTGGATCACAAGTAATTAGTGTAACTGTTGCGGGTTTATCTTGATTAGCTAATACTGAAATATCTGTTGGCTTCACAATCTTTTTTTCATATACCTTATATGTGTAACGTTTCCCGTTTTTGGTCAATGAAAACGTATCGCCCTTCTCCAATTTATTCAATAACACAAAAGCAAACTTATACTTTCCTTTATTTAAGATATTATTGCTCGAATGGCCGACTATTACGCTGTTACCATTTTCTCCTGGATTTGGTGTTGTAATATAGTGGACAACTCCACCTTCTAGACCCTTTTGAACATCTTTTTCTTGATTTGAGGCAACATTATAGACAACTGGTACTTCAACGTTAATTTTAGGAATAATAATTTCTGACTCAGGCCCTGCTTCGGTTGAGTTAGGGTCGATAATAATTGAAGTTGAACTAACATTTTTGCTGGGAGTTATGAATGGTGCAATGAATCTTTCGTTAAAGAAGCTGAAAAGTAGCACGATGACAACAACACTTCCCATACCTAACCCAAATAGTAATGATTTAAAATGCCCAATTGCCGAAAGCTTGGTGGTATTTTTTTTCTTAACCTTATGAATAATCTTTTTCTTGGTATCCGCAATAGTTTCAGTATGGTCAGCCTCGACAACTTTTATCTCACTTTTATCTGCAGTATCTTGTGTGATCTTTTGAGACTTCTGCTCTTTTCGTTGGTGGTTAGCATAAAATTCTTGCCAAACTTGGTGTTTTTCATTGTCTGATAATTGTAGATAATATTCATGCCACTTGGTTTGAATTTCGGCTAATGATCGACCTGATTCGCTCAGGCTCTTCATATATTCTTGGTGTTTAGATAATTTATGATGAACTGTTTCAACTTCAGCAATTTCTTCCTTGGCGGATGGTTCGTCGTCATACAGTTTATCAATCTTTGACCGTATTAAATTCACTGCCGGTTCGTTTCGGTGGCTTGGCCTGGTATTATCTTGCTTACTCATATCTTTTATGCTAGTTTAACAGATAAAACTGCTGTATAATAGTCTATGACTCTGGTTTTTTTCTGAATCCATTGGGCGAGTGGCGGAACTGGTAGACGCGCACGACTCAAAATCGTGTTCCTTCGGAGTGAGAGTTCGAGTCTCTCCTCGCCCACCATTTGAAGACCATACAGTTGCCAAAACTATTTCTCTCCCCGTGAAACACCAATGGACGGCACTCCGTGTCGCCCTTCAACTTGCTACTTCGTGGCGCAAAATTGAAGAAAGTTTTCTGCTGGTGTCCCTCTGTGATACGGCAAGAGCTTACTCTGTATGCTTATTATTTCAAAAGTCTTTTATGGGATAGAGTATAGTATAACCTCATTATGTTCTTTTGGTTGTTTGATGTTTAATGCTTTTCTGTTGTTATATTGTTATTTTTACTGGCGTTTTAAATTTAGTTACATTGCAAGGACTTTATGCCAGACGGGTGCAGACAAACCTGGGCCATAATAATCTTTGAGTTCACCTATCCTATTCCCTAATTGCTTATCATAAAATGACCATGCAGATTCTCTGTATCGGGGCCCACTGTTTAGTATTATTTCAGTATGGCCATTATTTTTTGCAATCTCTTGAATTTTCTCAAGGAGCAACTTACCTATTCCCTGCCCCTTTTTGTCACTAGATACATATGCGTTAACTAGTTCAATGGGGTTGGCCGTAGTTGCGAGTTTGAGTAATGCATCTTCAGGCTCTCTTAAGCCCATCAAGCCTAATATATTCCCAGATTCATCTTCTGCAACTATATATTCTCTATCGCCTGGAGCAGATACGCTATCGGATATTTTTAACAAAACCTCGTCAATTTCTCCAATAAGTATCTCTCCTGTTAGGGGGTCTTTAATCCATTCTGACAATATTTTCCTTATTTGGGGAATATCTTCTTGTTCTACGCCCCTTTGTGTGATTGTTGGTTGATGTGCGTATGATTCTGTTTTGTTAACTGTTGTACTGTTGGTAGGATGTTCAGGAGTAGTTGATTGACTGCCTTGATTTTGATATGCATAGATTCTTTTTTTGATTTTTACACGCTCGGTATCTGTTAGTGGTCTTTGTGAATCGTCAGACACTTTTTCTGTGAATTTAGCGTTACTGGGTAATGTATGGGTTTCTGCTTGTTGAATAGTACCATCTGCATGTTCGATGTCTACAACAGTACGCTCAAACCAGCCCTCTGAGGTTAATTCCCATTCGTCTAATTTCTTTTTTTGCTCTTTCGTTAAGTAGTATAACTTGCCACCAATACCGACATTATCCTCAGCATCTTCAGAATGATCATTTCTCGTTCTAATAGCGCCAATACTTTCAAACTCGTCAGGGTTTCCTATTCTAGAAAGCATTTGATGGACAGATTGATCGCCATTTATGGGCTCACTAGGTGTGTCATTAATATGTTGTTTTACAAGTTCAACACCATGTATGCCTACGTGACCGCCTGGTTTGACTTCCCCCCCCTACAATACACTCTAATATTTCTTGATCTCGTATTATCCCGTATGAAACAAGTGGCAATTCTTCATGTGCATCAGACGATACAGGAAATCTTTCATCCATATAGTCTATTGTACTATATAGTTGATTTGCCGAAAATTAAGTTTTGATTTATCTATATAGTTTATTGGCTCAGGGTGCCGATTATTTTTTGATCATTTTAAGCTTATGATTCGTTGTAATTATTATCCTCAGATTTAGTTGTAGCCTTGGTACCTAAGAATACTACACAGGGCTAGAGTCGCTATGTTCGGGTATTCACAGTAATTAAAGCATTATTATCTGAGGTGTTTGCGGAGGGCTTTTTGTTTGGGATCTACTAGGCTAAATTTTTTGAGTGAATTCATTATTATGTCTATGTCGTGTAGCGTGATAATTGAAAGCTTCTTTTCTGAAGTTTCGGAGTCAAACAATGGCTCTCCTGCATCTACTAATCTATTAAATTCTATTGTTGATGGTTGTTTATATAAAATATCCCAATAATGCACTATTTCTGTATCAACAGCGATTCCTTCTTCATCATACAGATTTATATATGAAGATTTATGCCCGTTAGCCGATTTACAATCGTACGAAACACTAAACAAGTAGCTAGTTTCAGTCCCATAGTAACCAATGTCTGCGTTCGTAGTTTGTTTTTCATTAGCGAAATAAGCATCCTGAGTGGTGTCATTGGTTTCGGCAAGGTAATAATATTCTTCTGTATCGATATCAATGTATTTACGTATTACGTTCTCGTCCCATAATTCATCAAACTCAAAAATTTGTTCTATATTTATTGAATAGATTAGATTTTCTGAGTACTCATCCCAGCCAGCTTCTATAGAAAGTTGCTCTGTTAGATTCTTGGTAGAAGATTGAAGCTGTGCTGTTACTTCTGACCATTCTGGATTACTGCCAAGTTTAGTTGCAAGAGGTAACAGAATTCTACTTTCAAATTCAATAATTTGTTCTTCGTTAATTTCTGGGGATGGCTTATCTTGGCTTATTGAGTGCATAGTTTAGTTATATCAAAGAGTCGGCATAATAACACAAGAATTATAGGTACCTAGTCATTAATTACATCCAGAAGCTTGTCGGTTCGTTGATCAAGTCTAGTCTTAGTTGATGGCGAATCACTTCCTTCTTGCTCTGATAGTAAATCAGCAATGATAT
Source organism: Candidatus Nomurabacteria bacterium (assembly GCA_023898625.1). Lineage (NCBI taxonomy): Bacteria > Candidatus Nomuraibacteriota > Candidatus Nomurabacteria bacterium. The sequence continues at coordinate 32,429 of CP060231.1, read as the reverse complement.
GAATTGGCGAAAATCCTCTTCGTTCTTCTTGGTCATTTATTGCCAGGTCTTCTTTTATATGAAGCATGGATATGTCCTTGGTGTAATGGAACTTATCTTTTTTTGGATGATTTTTCGTTGTTTTTACTTGAATAAGGTATGGGGTTTCGATATCATCATGATCAAATTGCTGAAAGACTGTAACATCCCAAGCACGAACTTCTGTACTTCCCCTGTTTCTGTTTATGCCACGATCTTGCGAAAACAATGAAGGCAATGCAACCTGTTCTTTATCTCCAAGCTCGTTCCTTACAAAACGTTGGAATAACATGGTAACAGCAAGCTCTCCGATCAATCCGGCAAGTCTAATTCTTTTGATAACTTCTGGTTTGCTGTTGAAAGTGTCCGATTCTCTTCGTGCGTAGTCATTTTGAAACTTATCATACATGCAGTTACCGACCGAACATAGATCTGCATAGTATTTTTGCATCACTTTGGTGTTCGGCAGTTCACTATTTAGTAAAAGTGACATATAAGACGGTAGGCTTGATTTTTGCATTGCAGATTCTATAACAAAATTTGATATGTGTCCCAGTCTAGATCCTTTATCAATTACGCTACTCCAATTATCATTAGCATTTGTTAGCCATTCAAGTTTTTGAGCTTCAGTATTTTCTGGCTTACTGGCAATTTCTAGGGCAACAGACCCAGCTATTACTAGGCCAGCTTCCGAGCTACCACCAACGAGATCTTGGTACGTGTCAACATCTCTTTTTGTTATGTATTCACACCCTAAGCCGTCGTATCCTTCGAGAACGCGATTTAGATTTATAACATTTCTATCAGATAAATCTTGCCTAAACTTGCTGTATGCTGGTTCACGTCGTTGCATAACAATATATTAAACCACGAAAAATCAACAATGTAAAGTATGTCATCAACTTTGTGTTATGACAGTGGTCAACGCCTCAAAAAGATTATTAGGGTTTTGGATAGCCCACACGCTTAATATAGATGCCATAGCTATACCTGTATTAGTTGAGCTAGAAATTGGTGTCGATGACACACGTCCTTGATAAGAGACAATGTAATTATTCTCAAACACTGTCACTACTGCCATAGAATATTGCTCTGAAAATTCATGCAAAGTTTCAGCCAAACTACTTAAAGACATTCCAGAAGTAAAGGCAGTCTTGAATTTTAATTTCATGGCTAATTTTTGGAGTTGAGTAAAGTTAGTTATAGCAACAACTTTTGGGTTGTTTGCAAAACTTGGGGTATGCATCAGGTTGTCAACTGCATCCTCGACTATGATAGCTAGACTTGTGGTTTCTTGGATGAATCGTTCTAGCAATATGGTTGTTTCGCTGTTTCTTCCAAAATCTCCGGCAAGCAACACGCCATCTGCCCAAGTGCTATGTTCTAAGAATTGGCTCAATGCTAGTTTAGAGAAGCTACCACTCGGGGTTACGGGTGCGAAATCGGCTTCTGGCAACAATGAAACAACAGTTTTCTTAATTGAAACCGGCAGTAATAACCTAATTGACCCAGCTCCAGCTGAAGTAGCCTTAGAAAAGGCGGTCGAAGGTGCGCTAAAAGCATGCAAGCTACCCCCAATAATCAACAATTTACCAGCATGAAGTTTATTTTCTGGCTTATTCCAGATGAGTTCTGGAAATGATGGGGCCTCTTTAGTTTGCTTAATCCAATACATAGACGCCATCTTTCTTATCCAGTTTATAAATTACATTTTTTCTTTCGATAACAATTTGCCACCCTCTTTCTTTGGCGACATTAAAGAGTAGTTTGTCAGGATTAAAGGCAATTGGTTGGTCTACCATCTCAAGCATTGAGATGTCACTTTTTGTGTCCCCGATTCCGATACTATCTCTGGTGATTACTTTGTGTTTGGTGATCAGTTGTTCTAGTGACTTTGCTTTGTTAAGTGCTGGTATCGAAGACTCTCCAGTAAAGCCATTGCTATCTCTGGTATATTTTGCTCCAATATAGTCATCAAAATTGTAATATTTGCCTATTTGTTCCACAAGTTCTTGGTGGGATCCTGAGATAATGAACAGTTTATAGCCTTTGGACTTCAATTGGTGAATTAAGTTTCTAGTAAATATATACGTTTGATCTTTGTATTCGTTAATTACTTCAGTAATAAGTTTGTCAAAAACCGATGTGCTTATGTTAGGTAGAGACTGTTCGTAAAGTTTTACTAATTTACTTTGATAGTTTTTAAATGCATCTTCATTTTCTCTGCGTTTCCAGCTCATCATTGCCTGTTTTAGTTCGTGTTGAGCATTATCGCTTAGTGCTTTAGCTTTGGCCAGTCTATTAACAACAGCATGATAAAGTTGCCAACGTATTAGGGTTCCATCAATATCGAACACTGCAAACTTCTCCATACTGACAGTGTAACAGATCGTATTACAAAGTGTTGTATTTTTCTTGTTTCATTGCATATTAATTATTTGGTTATATACTTAGGCTATGAAAAAGCCAGAAGTAACTTTACGCAATCACGAAGCAGTCTATGAATATTACGCTCAATACGAGCAACCTAAAGTCGGGGCTTATATCGGTCACAAAGCCATGTCTTTGATGTTTCGCCCAAATGTTGAATACGCTGAAGGTGCTCAACAGACCGCCAGAGATATTTTGAATAATGATGGTCGACTAGTGGTGGCATTAAATCATTTATCGGATAATGACCAGTATGTTGTGAGTTCTATGGCGCTACGGGAAGAAACTTTTCGACCTATGGTTGGCAACACGTTTATTCAATCCAAAGAAATACTATTTCACCATCCAAGCAAGTTATTGCGCCCCGTCTTGCGACGAGGAGTAGACGTCATGGGCGCTATTCCGGCATTTCGTAAAAAGGATGTCAGCGAAGAAGATGCTGATTTGCGTAGGCAAGCTACCGATAGAATGCTACAGACTTCTATTCAAAAATTAAATAATGGTCAACACATGGCAATATTCCCAGAAGGAACCCGTAATAAAGAACAGCCAGATGTTGTCCAGGAATTGAAGCCAGGATTATGCGCGGTACTTGGAGGTGTGGCGTCAAACTTGTTGGTGGGGGTAGTGCCAATTGGGTTTACTTATGATGGGGACAAGCGCCATCCGCAGATGTGGGTGGACAACCCAATTATCTACACCGGACAGGACAGTGATGTGTTGCTTGCAGATTTGCACGAAAGCTTACAGTACTCTGTCGATCGCGCAATTAAGAATGCTAATACAACTTGACGACTCAAGGTTGATGTGTCGTTTGTCTAGCTAGTAGCTCTGGATTTGGAGTAGATATTCTTCGAGTTCGTCCATCATTTGATATCGGGGTGTTCTGTCAAAGTTTGGAGCTTCGGAATTGTTGTACTGAGTTAGTTTAGGGTTTCGCCCGCAATCCATTTCGCGTACCAGATATATTTCTCGATTATCTGCTAGCTTTTTAACTCCAACTACTTTTTTATCCGAACTTGAGTCTGGAACTTTCGGATCCTCGAAATATATATGAAACCCTCTGGCACAGGCTTGTGATTCCGGTACATTATCCAAAACTTCGTGTTCGTTCTGTCCATTTAAAGAAATAATTCCTGCGTTTGTGAGTTCGACAGTGCCAATATCTATTGTTTCTGGCTGATCTTCATCTTTACTATAATAGACATAACGGATATTTTGTCCGTTATTAGTTTCACTGGGCAATATTAGCCTAGCTTCAGGTATCTTTTGTCTATCTATAAGGGAATTTCTAGTTGCCTCCACATCAAGAATTGCATCTTTAAAAGATGTTCGTAGTACGAATGCACTATTTAATTTATCAACATTCCATAAATACGCATCAAAAACAATTTGTCCAATAACGCCTAGCGTCACTATTATACCTAAAATAAAAAGCAAGATTATTTTTATATTGATTTTAGATTGTTTATTGTGTTTTCTTTTTGTCATTTTTCTCCTTAACTTGATTGTATGCTCGACACATGAACTAGTCAACAATTTCTATACTGATTGGGCAGTGGTCAGAACCCAGTTGATTAGCATGAATTTCTGCAGATTTAACCTTTTGTTTCAGGGCTTCAGACACCAGGAAGTAATCGATGCGCCAGCCAACGTTGCGCTCACGGCTTTTGGCAAAATGGCTCCACCAGGTGTAATGTCCGTTGCCTTGTGTGAAGATACGAAAAGTATCGACGAAGCCCGCGGACAGCCAGTTGTCAAAGCCTGTGCGCTCTTCGGCGGTAAAGCCTTTTTTGCCAACATTTGGCTTGGGGTTGGCAAGGTCCTCTTCGGTGTGGGCAACATTCATATCTCCGCAGTAGATAACGGGCTTGTTTTTTTGCAAATCAGCACAGTATAGGGTTAGTGCTTTGTCCCATTGTTCACGCAGTGGAATGCGTGATAGGTTATCTTTGGCATTTGGTGTGTAAGCGGTAACCACGTAATAATCTGCAAATTCTGCTGTTATCACTCTGCCCTCATCGTTGCTGTGGCCATAGTCATCTTCATTTAACCCCCCGGCTTGAACAAACTGCTCGGGTATGTCATTAACTACCGAAAGTGGTTCTAGTTTAGTAAAAATAGCAGTTCCACTATAGCCCTTTTTGGTGCGAGATGAATTCCAATATTCTTTGTATTGAGGAAGATCAATCTCGGCTTGTCCCTGTTCCGCCTTGGTTTCTTGCAAACAGAGGATATCCGGATCAAAAGTGTTGATAAATTTTTCGAATTCCCCTTTGCGAATAACTGCGCGGATGCCATTAACGTTCCAGCTGAATAACTTCATGTTTCAAAGTATATCATTATCTGATACAATCTCTCACTAAGAATGAGTAGTCAATATCAACGGATTTTGTTAAAACTTTCGGGTGAGCAATTGGCTGGCAAGCATGGTTTTGGTATTGATCCAGATGTAGCTCGTTTTTTAGCTAAAGAGTTACGCACCGCTAAGGATACTGGTGTTGAAATAGTTATTATTGTTGGTGGCGGAAATATGGTTCGTGGCGCAACCCTTGCGGGAAAGAGCGATATAAAAAGAGTAACAGCAGACCAAATGGGCATGCTATCTGGCTTGATGAATGCCATGGCTCTAACTGATATTTTTGAAGCAGAAGGACTGCCAACTCGGTGTTTAAGTAATGTTTATGTTGAGCAACTTGCTGAGAGTTTTTCATTTAGGTTGGCAGAAAAGCATTTGCAGGCTGGTCGAATATTGTTGGTGGCCGGTGGAACTGGTCGTCCATATTCTACTCACGATACAGCAGCGGTACTGACTGGGCTTGAGCTTGGTTGCGATATTGTAGCTAAGGCCAGCAAGGTCGATGGCGTTTATGATAAAGACCCTTCAAATAATAATGATGCAAAAAAGTTTAATAACCTATCCTTTCAACAAGCCGTTGAAGATATAAACATTAAGGTGATGGATAAAGCCGCCATGGGTCTGGCGCTTGAACATAAAATGCCAATAATAGTTTTTGATGCAATGAAGCCCAATAATATTCTAGCCGTAGTCAGTGGTAAGGACGTTGGCACGAAAATCTGCTGATTTTATATCTCTAGAGTATCGCCTGGTTGTAGATTGTTAAAGACTTTATTGTAGCGTTCGGCAAACTTTTCTAGCCATACATTGGTTACTGAGTGTCCTGCATCAGACAAAAGAGCGTTATGTGTTGGGAACACTTGCTTACATTGACTATTCTTAATAAGTGGTATAGTTTGGCCTACTCGTAGCCACGGGGCAGATGCGGGTACTGCCAAGACCTCAAAAGACTTTGGGCATTCAGTAAATGAATCACCAGGATAGTACAGCTTATTATCTATTAAGACTCCAATATTTTGTACAACAGGAGTTTCTGGGTCGATTTCGGCATGTTCCTCCCCAAAAAACTCTAAAGATACTTGCCCAATTTTTTCAATATTTTGCAAGTTCGCCACCATAGCCTTATCCTCCAATGATTTAGTAACTTCACTGGTTGTCCATATTTTTAGGTTGGGATTTTTGGTGATTATCTGGTTAATTAGTGATTGATTAAAATGATCACCATGAATATGAGTAATGACTACCGCGTCTATATTATCCAGGTCAATCAAAGATTTTGTGAACTCTCCTGGGTCAATAACGATTCGGGTATTATCTTGTTGAATGTCGAGGCAAGCATGTTCATATTTGGTGATACGCATGGGTTAATTATATCACTTGACTAGCTTGCTAAATTTGTTGAGGTTTACTGCGTTTCTCCAAGATGCTTTTAACAGAAGGGCTAATAGCTTTATCGGTACGATGAACACAGCCAATCCAACAACAAGGGCGTCGTTTACCTTCCTGTAGTTGCTTAATTACTCGAGTTATATGTTCTTTTCTGGTTGACTCTTTTTTAACTGAAATAACCCAACAAATCCATTCATTTCTTTGGATTGGTGTTAGATTGTTCCAAATCTTTGACACTTCTATGTTTGCCTTTAGAGCTTTGGTTAAATCCGGAGGTATTTGATGAGCCGTACCTGGTGACAATTGTATTTTTGGCATATTGCTAGAATACTAGCCCCAATAGCAATAATCAACAAAACTATACCATGACATAATTATATGCATCAATATATAAATGTATCCCCTGAAGTCATTTTTTCATTATTAATTAATAATATGTAGTTGTATAATTGCTTATTAGGAAGTGAGTAGTACTTTTATGATTAACAGAAAGGGGGCTAATGTTTTAATAGAGTCTACTCTTCTTCGATTAATTTAATGGAGGTTATTATGGCAAAACAAAAGGATGTAGATAGTGGTTGGACTGGATGGATAGGCTTTGCCTCAATCGTATTGGCGATTGTCGGGGTATTTCATATCATTGCAGGATTTGTAGCTTTGTTCCAAAATGACGTATACGCTGTTACTAATAATGCAGTGTGGATGTTTGATTATAGTCAGTGGGGGTGGATTCATACAATTGGTGGTGTATTGGCATTTCTCGCCGCCGGTTCACTAGCTCAGGGACATATGTATGGAAGAATTGTGGCGGTGCTAGTAGCAACGGGTAGTGTTATTGCAAATATGTTATTCGTGCCCGTGTACCCAATTTGGTCAATTATGATGGTGACAATTGGAGTGCTTGTTATTTGGGCAGTCACCGTTCATGGCAAAGAAATGAGAGAAAACTAACAAATAACTTCGCTGAAAGTTAAAAGAATAGAAAAGTATTACGCTCAAACCAACAGTAATATCACTGTGAGTTTTGGGCGTAATATATTTTTATATCAAATTTGTTTCGGGGATATTCGAGTAGCTAAGAGATAAACATCCATATTATATAGTCAGATTTACTTGATATGTATACTGTTAAGTTCCATGAAGTCACAAAAAATAGATATCTTGTCTTTGTTTTATGGGTTTTAAATGAGAAAGTTCTAGCACTTGGTTGATTTTACATATAAGATGCCAAAAAAGTAAATGTTTTTTGAAACGAGGAATTGTCGGGGTTGTCATTAATTAACGTTGAAAACATTTTTCTTATAAATGCAATGCACATTCAGTACTTGCATATTCTGTATAGTAAATCAGTACCACGCTATCGCAAAAAATAGTTTCGATTTATGGCGGAGGGAGAGGGATTCGAACCCTCGAGACGGTTTCCCGCCTACACGCTTTCCAGGCGTGCCAGTTCAACCACTCCTGCACCCCTCCGAATTCTAGTATTATATGATAAATTCTTACTTTTAGAAAAATATACTAGCTACAATATTTATGCGTTTCGAAATCTATAGTCACTATTACTTATTGTAGGATTTAATAGCTTCTCCAACCTTGCCGTTATCTTTTATGTTCTCCCAGAACAAGACTTGACTACGGTTAACAAACATCTCGTCATTTGGGCCGTGAAGCTCTTCCCCGAGTTTAATAAGTTGAGTTTCGTTTTGTTGCTTATCGTCTTTTGGTTGGACGGGTTGTTGGACTTGTAGGTAGAATATATTGTTGATTTTAATAGTTTCTTTATCTAATTGAGACAATTTTCCAAAATACACTTGTCCGTTAGTTAAGAATAAGGCCTGGTATTGATCACTATTAACGCCTACGAGATGGGTGTCTGTTTTCTTCTTGAATAGCATTAAATAACTAGCCACAATACACCCTATTATTAACAGTAACACCAGTAAAGCAACCACTATCCAGCGGTATTTTTTGTTAGCTTTTGTTTGCTTGCGAGGTGCTTGAAATGACTGGGCACTATACGCTTCACTCTCGTTATTTGTAACTTTGCGTGGATGGGCTTTTCTAATCTGATCCATTTATTTCCTTTAATTATATTTTTAGGTTACTGGTTTATATTATATACAAAATCTTATTTTTTACAGCTAGTAACATTACACGTTATGTTGTGGAATAGAAATGACAACATGTTATTCCTATCTCGCTACGAACCAATCCATCTTTTGACTGGCAGGGGCTGCTGTGCCGAAGTTCAGGGTAAAGCCGTTAACTGTCTTGTTGTTTACATAGCAAGTCGTGTCCCAATCTGGGGTGCAAAATACAGCATAATTCGTATCGGAATGTGGCGTAGAGAACGTTACAGACTGAGAAGTCGTAGATGCAGTTATTGGTACATTGTAACCACGTATATTGTTACTAAATGTTATGTATGCACCTTCTACCGTGGCATTCTTTACGGTCAAGTTGCCAGATGCATCAATCTTGGCAAGCACTGTCCCTGATGACGACATCCATTCTTGTAAATTTGCCGTTTGGCCAGAAACACCCCGCACCTGCAGTGCTCCTCCAGACACTCCCCCATGGACGAGCCTCAGGCGCTCAATAGTGTTCTGCTGAAAGAAATTTTCTGATGAGTACATAACAAAATCTCCATCACTAGCACCGTCGGAACCTACTAGTCTAAATCCATTTCCTAAAGCCTGAGAAGTAGTAAACTGCAACCACGCAACAGTATCTGTAGACCGCAATGTGCCCTTGCCATTGTCATGAGAGAAATGTTGCGTTGCACTGCCAATACGGGTATTGCCGCCATTACCCTCCATCATTATTAGTTGACCGGGAGCATTCAAGACACCACTTGCACTAACACTCAACAAACTTGTGCCTGATGAGTTTCTCCATTCCTGCAAGTTAGCTATTTGCCCCGTAAACCCTCTTATTACCGCCCCTACTCTCGAAGCAGATTGGTTATTTACATCTAGTTGACCCGCTGGATTACCGCTAGCCCCACCTATCCTCATGCCTTGCAAATTGATCTGACCTACCCTCTGGCCACTAGCCCTAAACATAAGGCCATGAAAGCTATTCGTTCCTATATCTAGGGCATTGCTACTACCAGAACTAATTATACTTGCATCAGACCCACCGCTATTAATAGTTAGGGTCGTTGAACCACTATTGTATGAACCTCGTAGCGTTATTGTTGAACTTGGGTCCGTTGTAGATACTTTTCCTAGTGTTAGCGTATTGCCAATAGAGTTTAACGAAGCAACCACCTCATTACTACTGTTCCTCCATTCTTGCAAGTTTGCAGTTTGCCCAGACGCCCCTTGAATTATCATTGATACCGCGGTAGGATCAATGGAATATTTGCTTAATGTGCCATTTACATTATCTACCGACATATAGAGTCTTGGCCACGTAGGATTTGCATTAGTATGATCTCCCCTCAGCTCAAACACCCTGCCATTAGACGTGAATGCCCATTCATAACCAGCACTGCCTGAACCGCCATTACCTAGAGTGATGTATGGCTGTGCATTTCCTCTTGCTTGTAGTTGGTTATAAGCAATGAAGCCTCCTGTACCAAAGCCCTGAATTGAGCCCCAGTTATCAACCCTTACTAAAGTAGAGCCGTTGTTAGCTTGCCATTCTTGCATACTTACAGACTGACTAGCGCTCTTTTTAACAACAAGAGTTATTTTGTTACTAGCTGTACTTTCCACACCTAGCTGACCAAGATCGGAATTTGTGCCGATGCTTGTATCCCCGTTTTGCAAAATGGTTAGAGCTATTGACCCATTGGTTTTCATAGCTAGGGATTGATTGTCATTTGTTCCGATAGTCATCTGAGTGCCGAAGCTATTACCACCTTGCAAAATAGCGTTAGCAAACTGCGCAGATGTTGCATAGTTACAGTTGTTGCTGGCATCGCAAACCTGATAACCACCCTGCAATATACCCGTAGATGTAATCCCCGCAAAGTTGTTCGTATTGGTGAATGTGTTTATCGCATTTTTTAGCGGCACATTGCTACTCAGTCGACTATCTGACAGTGCACCTGTATTAATATTTGATGCGTTTTGGTAGTAACTACCAGATTGTCCCGCAAGCGTTACGGCATTTATATTTGTCAGCGCAGATCCATTGAGTACAGGCAATGCTCCTGCGCCCGTCAACTGTACTAACTGATTAGCCCCATTGAAGCTATTGCCTTGCAGAGTTACATTGCCGGACAACCTAGCATCGGCAAGAGTGCCCGAAGAAATATTCGAAGCGTTTTGGTAGTAGCTACCAGATTGTCCATCCAGCAGGTCTGCATTCAAGTTTGTGTTTACTGTGCCGTTATTTATCGCTATCTGTCCGTTGCTATTCCCTGCGGTATTGCCATTTAGCGCAGTAGCATCTACGTTCGTAACCCCGCTACCATCACCGCTCAAATTATTTGCAGATATAGTCCCACTAGATGAAACATTTCCCGTAAAGGTTGAGTTACCAATTGCGTCAATACTAAGCCTCGTAACGCCATTAGTCTCGACATTTAACGGTTGCGTGTCGTTTGTGCCAATGTTTGCTGGATTTCCGAAGCTATTGCCACCCTGCACAAACGAACTGCCTGCACCAGAATAACCACAGTTATTTGACGCATCACAAATTGCATAACCATTTTGCGTGCCAGAAGAATTAATAGATAAGGTATTAGTGTTTGTAGTGCCACTAATTTGTAAACCTGAGAAGGTTGGATTACTGGATGGCGCAATATCTTGTGTGGTACCGATAGTGGTTGTACTTCCGTTTTGGGTGACTGTAGTTTGATTTGGAGTGCCCTGAATAGATATATTACCCGTTGCATTATTTATAGAAATTACACCAGAGTTTGAGATATTTGTGTTATTGGGTCCTCCAACAGATATACCACTACCCGCCTGATTAGATAGTTGCAATAGTAGATTACTAGCAACAGATGCCACATTGGTATTATTGGAGTGAGACAAAAGCTCGAGCTTCTTTAGAATTTGATCATATTGATCTTGTAATTGCTTTGGGATAAATTCTGCTTGCTCTTGACGCAGTTTATGAATATCCTGAGCCATTTTATTGAGTTCGTTTTCTTGAAGGTTTGTGTTATTGTCTAGTGCTTGTTGCATGCTGTTCTGAATTGCCTGAAGCTCCCTGTATTTTAGTGAATTTTTGTATGTTAGATAACCTGCACAAATACCTAAAGTAAGCAGAAAAATGACTAGCAACACAATAACTTTGCGATTTGTTGATTTTGGGCGATTTTGTCGAATAATATTGGCGTCAATAGATGGATTATTCATGCTCTTGGGTTAATTTAGTATTAATTGTAAGTATAAGAGAGTGTATAGAGGGTGCAGTATTGTAAATAACTCACGATTCAGGGTAATTGTTATTGCTTCGGGTTCCATAAACTAACTCTTGTGACTTGGATAATTATAACAGAAAACCATAAGTATTACATTCTCAAAATCCTATTTTTTTATTGGCAGTAACTGCCACCTTAAAAATTACTACACTAAAATTAACATTACCTCTTGCGAGTTTTTCAATTAACAGCGTAAACTAGATATAATGCCATTGATAGAAATAAACGAAGTTAGTAAGCTATTTGGATTTGGAGACGCCGCCACTGTGGCTTTGGATGAAGTTGATTTTGTGGTTGAAAAAGGAGAGTTTGTGGCAATTATGGGCCCTAGTGGATCCGGCAAATCAACCCTAATGAATATTGTTGGGCTACTAGATCACCCAACGAGCGGCACATATAAGCTGAATGGACGATCGGCTTCAAAACTACGCACTAATCAACGCGCAAAGTTGCGTCGAGACAATATTGGGTTTATTTTTCAGTCTTTTAATTTGCTACCAAAACTAACAGCAATTGAAAACGTTGCCTTGCCCTTGGCATACAAGGGCATGACGCCCGTACGACGTATGAAGCGATCTGCAGAGATCCTAGAAAGAGTTGGCTTGAGTGACAAGGAGGCATTTTATCCAAGGCAATTAAGTGGAGGGCAAATTCAGAGAGTGGCCATTGCTAGGGCGCTAGTTAATAACCCTAGTATCTTGATCGCTGATGAGCCAACCGGTAATCTTGACAGCCTATCTAGTCGTGTGGTTATGGAACTGCTTAGCGAGATACATGCATCTGGGAATACGGTATTGATGGTTACGCATAACCCGGAGTTAACCCGATACGCAAATCGAGTAATATATATGCACGACGGTGTTATTATACATGATGAAAAAAGTGCAATTGGCGAAGTGCCTAAAGCTATCCGTCGTGCATTATATTTTGCACCAACTACTACAGAAGAAGATGATTTAGCCGGTGTTTCGGCCCTTATGCAAACCATACCTGATAATTTAGGAATTACCAAAAACAAACACCATAAATCAAAGAAACATCGCCGAAAAAGGAGTCATACAAAATGATGAACGGCGACACAAAGCTAGCACTTCATTCAATAAAAACTGCCAAGTGGCGTAGTTTATTGACTATGCTAGGAATAATTATTGGTGTTGCTTCGGTTATTGTAACCGTATCTTTAGGAGAAGGTGTTAAACAGCAGGTTAGCAATCAGTTGAGTCAATTTGGTAATGATCTAATTACTGTTAGGCCAGGTAAGTCATTTAACCCTGACCAAAATGGAGTGTTGGGTATAAATCTTTTTAGTAATGTTAGTGCCACTTTAACAGATAAAGATGTAAAGATTGTCGAAAAATCAGACGGAGTGAAAATTAGCGCTCCACTTAGTATTGTTAGTGCTGTGCCACGATACGATGGGCGCGAATTTAACAAAGGTTTAGTAATTGGAACCAGCTATAATTTACCAGAGTTAATCAATCATAAAGTTCAATACGGTTCATTTTTTACTGTTGGCGAAGAAGGCCGAAATGTTGCGGTGCTCGGTTCAAAAGCAGCTCAAGAATTGTTTCAAGAGAATGTACCAATTGGTAAATCTTTTCAAATGCGTGGCGAAGAGTTTATCGTTCGTGGAGTGTTTTCGGAATTCGAGAACAACCCGGTAACACCAGGTGGTGATTACAATAATGCCGTTTTTATTCCCTACACAACTGGTAAGACATTAAGTGAAGGTAATGCACAGGTATTCCAAATTTTTGCAAAACCAAAAGACCAAAATAATTTAGACAAAGTTACGAGAACAATCCACGATGGCTTAATGACCGCACACGACCAACAAGAAGATTTTACTATCTTCACACAAGGCAAGACATTGGACGAAACATCGTATACGTTATCATTGATAACTGCCATGATTGCTGGAGTTGCTGGGATTTCATTATTTGTGGGCGGGATAGGAATTATGAATATTATGTTGGTTTCGGTAACTGAGCGAACGCGAGAAATTGGCATAAGAAAAGCGGTTGGTGCCACCAACCGCCAGATTATGCGACAGTTTTTGACTGAAGCAATAATATTAAGTATTGTTGGTAGTATAATTGGCGTTATTCTATCTTTAGTTGTTAATTTTGTTATACGTATGACAACAGAATTGGAGCCAGCAGTTGATTTTAGAATTGCTGGAATCGCCGTAGGAGTAGCTGTAATTGTTGGGGTAGTCTTTGGTATTGCACCTGCTTTTAGGGCATCGCGTAAAGACCCAATCGATGCACTACGGTATCAATAATGAAGATTAATATCGTTTGCGTTGGAAAGAAACATGCCGATAATCTTGCCGATGCAATTTTTGAATATCAAAACAGGTTAATAAAGCTTGGGTATAAAATTTCCTGGCAAATTATCTCTCCAGGTAAAGGCGATCAGAATAACCAAATTCAACAAGAGTCAAAAAAGATACTTGAGGTTATCCGTGCTGACGATTATGTATTACTTCTTGATGAAGATGGAACTCAACAAAATAATTATCTGTTAGCAGAGATGTTACAAAGAATAAATAATGTCGGTCGATACCAACGTTTAGTGATAATAATTGGTGGTGCTTATGGTGTTAGTGAGGATGTCAAGAATAAGTCGGATAGCATATGGAGTTTATCAAAGTTGGTGTTTCCTCATCAATTAGTTCGTTTGATATTAGTCGAACAGCTATATAGGAGTGGTTGCATCATTAACAATCATCCTTATCACCACCAATAATAGATCCACCCTCATATTGAGAGTGGATCTATAGGTTTTGGATAGAAAAAACTATTTCTTTTTTGGCTTGCTGATTGAGTTCTTGGCATCAATACCTAGCGCAATCCACATTGGGCCAGTTAACAATGCGTATAGTCCAAGAATCCAGACAAAAGCTACTCCGCCAGCTGCTGGTTGCATTAAGATTGCGATACCTACAATCACTGCAAGTACCCCACCAATGATCATTAGCGTCTTTTCGGTTGCACTAAAATCATCTAGTAGAGCTAGCACTACCTCAAATACTCCTCGAGCGATCAAGACCAATCCAATTAGTAGGATTAGGGTAGCAAATGATACGCCTGGGTGACGAACAAGATATACACCAACACCTAGTTCAACAAAACCTAATAGCAGTTTCCAGATCCACGAATCGTGTGCCACGATTGCTCGAACTGCGTCAACGATTTCGATGACACCGCTTACCAAGATATATATACTAAAGATATATACCAATGTTACTAATGTTATTCCAGGCCAAAACACAGCTGCGATACCAAATAAGATACCGGCAACACCGCGCAAGATCATGGATTCCCACATTACTTTAAGTCCAGTTGCGTCCATCCGCATCCTCCTTCAAATTATTAATAGTTATATTTGTACTCTTTATTTGTAGAATTGTCAAATTTACTTGTGTTGCTATGGGTTGAGTAGGATGGTGAATTTCGAGCCTTTACCCCATTTACTGGCTACTTTTATTGACCCATTCATCTTTTCTGTCATCTGTTTGGCTATAGATAGTCCTAGACCATGGCCAGAACGATTTTGAGTACTTCTGGCAGTATCAGCTTGATAAAAACGATTGAAGATATACGGAATATCGGTTTTTGCTATCCCGCTTCCCTGGTCTTCGACAAAAATTTCTGGATTACGGTCTTTCTTGTTTGTGCCTACGGTTATAGTGGTTTTTTCTGGGCTATATTTTATAGCATTATCAAGTAATATGACCAATACCTCAACTAGACTTGCATGATTAACTGATGCACAAATTTTACTGTCGGTTTGGTTTTTGATTAAAATGTGCTTTTTTTCTGCGAGAGATAAAACTCTATCAATTGATTCTTGGGCAATATCTTGTATATTTTGCTTTTTAAGCACAAGGTGTTGGTCGCCTAATCTGGCGATTGTTAACAAATTGTCAGAGAGTTTTGTGAGAACATCAAGCTCTTCAAGATTGCTTTGAAGTAATTTACGAGCATCTTTATCAGATATTTTTGACTCCATCAGTGCAACTTCTATTTCGCTCTTCATGGCTGATATAGGAGTTCGTAATTCATGGCTTGCATCTGCAGTGAACCTTTCCAGTGAAGCGTGGGCTTCTTCTATTGGTTCTAAACTTCGGCGAGCGAGTATGTAGCTAATCCAGCCTCCGACAACCAAAACTCCTACATTGGTTATTAATAGCGCAATGAATACCTTGGCTCGTGCTTCATCAATAATAGATTTACTGCTTTCTAGTAGTTGTCGTTTTAGCCAGTTTGGTAAATCATTTGGAGCATTTATTATTAGCTGACTGTTCCTGCCGTATCCTCTGTCTAACTCTCTCGTTGCTAATAGGTATATGTTTATACTAAAGAAAATACTTATCACCATAATTATCGATAAATATATTGCCGTCAGTCGAACTATTGCCTTTTTAAACACTAGTTAATTTCTCCGAACACATATCCAAAGCCTCGTCGGGTATGTATTAGTGTGGGTGATTTTGAGAAGGGTTTGTCAATCTTTGTGCGCAAATATCCAATATATACCTCGACAGTATTCGGTAGTATATCCGAATCATAATTCCAAACATGCTCCATTATGGCCTCCTTACTGAGGACTCGCCCTGGGTTGTTCATTAGATACTCTAAAAGCGCAAATTCCTTTTGAGATAATACTATTTGTTTTCCAGATCTTGTTACACTAAAGGTGTCTGGATCAAGTACCACATCTTTGTATGTTAGTTTAACATCTTGTGCTTGTTGGGGTCTTCTTAGTAATGCCCTAACTCGGGCGATTAGTTCAACAAAAGCAAATGGCTTAACGAGGTAGTCGTCAGCACCAGCATTTAGCCCTGCGGCTCGCTCCAAAACGTGATCTTTGGCAGTTAGCAACAGTACTGGAGTGTGGTTTCCCTCTTTACGGAGGGTCGTTAATATTTCTAAGCCATCCATGCCTGGCAACATCCTGTCTAGAATAATTAAGTCGTAATCGGTGTTTTTTGCAGTATTTAGTCCTTCTATCCCTTCATAGCAAACGTCAACAGCGTAGCTTTGGTTTTGTAGACCCTTGCGAACTGAATTAGCAATCTTATGATCATCTTCGATAATTAGAACACGCATAATATTAACATTATAGTGCTTCTTAGCTGAAAATATACTAAGAAACCACCGGTATATATTTATACCGGTGGCGCTTGATTGTTAATACCCTCCTTTTAGTTTACCTGATAATTAATACCATCTCTTATAGGTAGCTGAAATATTAAATGAACAAATCGTTTGGGGATATTATTTTGATTAGCCCATTGTTTGATTTCTGCCCTCTTGTTTTGGATTAAAGTTCGGCGCTTATCTTCATTGGTTTCATCCAGTTCATCCAGGAAAGATTCAAATTTTTGTGCTTGATTGAGGATCTCATCAGCTTGACTTTGAGTTAACTTGCCATCTTTTACGGCTTCGTCAAGTCGTTGTTTTGCTTGCTTTGAGCGATCGTGCCTTCTTAAAGAACGCTCCTCATCGAACACTTTTTGAACCTCGGCTTTATCAAGCCCGAACTTTGTAGCAATTGTGTCTATAAGATTTTGGCGGTGATTAGGCGTACCTTGTGCGGATGCTGTACCTAAGCTTGTCGCAGATATTAATCCAGCCACAGTTAAGATACTCAGAACCGCAAGTATACGCCTGTATCGTTGTCTAATTGATTCCTCCTTTCTACTTATGAGCTGAAGCCTCCAATCATGAAAGCTGAGCTTTTTGTATACGTTGCCGTATCTGGCAACACACATAGACTACGTTATCATTTTGAGTAGACGCTGAGGATTAACTAATACCTGCATTTACCTGGTTCCAATCAATGTCCAGGAACTACCATCATTGCGTAAGCGAAAAATTGATTGTCCATCTGTCATGTCAAATAGTCTGATTGTGCTAGTACCATGCTTTATTAGGTATTGCATACCATCAACAAAGGTGTGATTTTGCTGATTATATATAATTTGTTTTGGGAAGGATCGCAGATGTTTTTGCCCCGCAAAATAATAAGCATTTACGTCAATAGTTTGATTGATAGTTGTCATAATAGTTATTCCTTTTTGATAAATTAAAGAGAGTCTCGCAAAATATTGTTAACGAGAAGAACGGAATTAATTATTTGTTTCTTGATAAAACTCACCGACCGTTCCATCGGATTATTCATAACACGAAACAGTTTGTTTGTAAGTTTGCCAGGGACAAATGTTTGGCAACTTGATGATAATAAAGCCTGTGAACTAAAGGTATCCCAGTGCTCGCATGACTACATAAAGTATAGCATTAGCATAATCAAATTGCTGTCGTGATTTTGTCTGCACTTTATCTGTTTATTGCGCCTAATTAACAGAGGTTAGTATATTTATTTTTGTTTGCAATGTCTGACGAAATTATAAAACAGATATCTTTGATTTGCTTGTCAGTCTATAATTGATTATGTAAATACGAGGAGATGATATGAAAGTTAGACTAGACGCAGAGAATGCTATATTAACAAATGAGGCAACCGCGAAAGTTCAGGGCACAAGTTTGTCCGGCCAATTGAATCTAAAAGAATTTGATGTTGATGGTTGGAAGTATGTCCATGTTTCACTAGTTATTGATGGAGATCCAGCAATTCTTACTGCCGGAAAGCATGCGGTTCATATTCACGAAAAAGGTGATTGTGAATGTGATGGCTTTAAGTGTGCTGGTGGGCACTTTGATCCGGGCCCATTTGGTAACTCAGACCCAGACGCTAATCATGGTTATCATTCAGGCGATCTGCCTAGTATTACGGTTGATGATAAAGGCCACGGGGAGCTAGAAGCTATTACTACCAGGATAACCCTGTCTGATGGGCCAGTTTCTATATTGCAACCTAAAGAAGGTACTTCGATAATGATACATGCTAATCCAGATCCCTACTCTTCTGGCGAGAGTGGCTCTGGAATCAGTGGCGGACCCAGATTAGGCTGTGGACGTATAGTTAAGAAAGATTAGTCGCTAATTGATATCTCATCAAGTTAAAACAAGCTCAACCAATAGTTTGACCACCTGTAAAAAATTAGCATTAATATTATTACAATTGTAGCAACTACTAGTTCATTTTTCTTTAACAATAAACTGTTGATATTGCTACTAAGGTTTAAATATTTGTTACTTACGCAATATGCCGATACGAACCACAATAATGTGAAGGTGACTATCCAAACTAAAGTACAATACAGGCACAACTTACCAATATTGAATACCCCTTGATAAAATAGCCAACTACAAAATACCGCTCCAAATGTAATACCACCAAGCAATGTTCTCCACCAAGCTTTTTTTAGGTTGCGCGCACCTGCAAGTATGGTCATGCCTGCAGTTAATACGGTGCTAAATCCAAAGATGCCGATGAATGGATTTGCAAAGCCGAAAGCACTAGCCTGAGGGCTTTTGATTACAGGCGAACACGCTACTATCGGGCTAAGACTACAGCTAGCAATGTGCTCTGGCTGGGATAGAATCTCGACTTTTTCAATGGATAGAATCACCGCTGAACTTAACCCAATACAGGCTAAAACAATCATCCACCTAGCTAGTTTAGTTGATGAATCGAGTTTATGTTTGTATTGGGCGATAAATGTCAAAATTATCAAGACAGCACTAGCTAGATATATCATTTTTACGCTACTTCTTAGCATAAAAACACACACGAATAAATATATAAGAGGTAATATGTTGAAGTATTTCTGTAAGTACTTTTGTACGATGTTCATCATTAAACATTATACATATACGTATATACCTTAGCTATTGATAAATAACAAAGAGATCGGTTTATGATATGCCGTAATGTTTATTGACGTGGTCGGCGTTGATGCCATTGGTTAGGTTAGTAAACCCTTGTTGTTTTAAAAGTTGCAATGCTACATTAGACCGACTGCCACTCACGCAATACAAAATTAATGGCGTATCTTTGTTTAGTCCGTTGATATATTCTGACCCACTCATCAGTTCAGATGGTGGAATATTGATTGCATCATCAACATGACCTTTGGCATATTCTTCTGGTTCGCGAACATCGATGATGATTGGTTTCATAAATTCGCCCTTCTTAGTTAATTCTTGATCAAAACTAAAAGCTGGGGTTTTTACACCCCAGCTCTGTGCTATTTGCTATTTCTTCTTTGACTTAGACGCAATAGCTATCTTTTTTGGTTCGGGCAGTGGCGTTAATGGTATTTGCACCTTTAGTACACCATCGTCAAGATGTGCATCAATCTTGTCGCTATTTGCCCTTTTTGGTAAGGCAATCTGGCGATAAAAGCTACTAGAACTTTCTCTAACAACATAGTTCTTTGATTTGTCTTCTTCTTTTTCGTGGCGCTGAGCACTTATTACTAGTGTACTGTTTTCGACTTGAACATTAATATCGTCCTGTTCGAAATTTGGTAAATGTGCTTCGACAATCAGGCTATTGTCCTTCATGTAAACGTCCGTAGTTGGAATATTTACACCTTTATAGGGCGACATCCAGTCGTCACCAAAAAATTGTTTTTGCAAAGCTGATAGCTCAGCAAACGGATCCCATTTTGCTAGGTTAGTCATAAACGTACCCCTTTCTATTACGTTATATTGATGATTCGGAGCTCTCACCCCTACCTAAAAGTATAAAAAACTAGCACTCTCGTGTCAAGAGTGCTAAAATAGATTTACATGACTAAAACATGCAATTAATATCAAATAAAGAATAGGAGTATAAGTAATGAAGATTGCAATAATAATCGGTAGTGTGCGCCAAAACCGTGTTAGCGACAAGTTGGCAAATTGGATTAATAACGAACTAAAAAACTCTGCTCAAACAGAGATCATAGATTTGAAGGATTATGACCTACCTTTTATGGAAGAGCCAATCAGTCCTCGGTACAACCCCAGCAGAAATCCGAGCCCTAACGTAAAAAAATGGCTTGATAAGATTTCTGAATTTGATGGATATGTTATTGTAACCCCAGAGTACAACAGATCAACATCCGCTGTATTAAAGAACGCTATCGATCACTTAGACTATCAAATGGAAGACAAGCCAGTTGCATTGGTTGGTCATGGATCAAATGGTGGTGCTCAAGCTATTTCAACATTACGCGCAGTGTTGCCTCAAGTAGGTGCGATTACTGTGCCACCAGTTGTTTATTTTTCAAATAAGGTTGATGAATCTATTGATAAAGACGGAGTGCTTAATAATGAGCTGATAGAAAATCCATATGGCCCGCAATCATCACTGGTTAAGCTTGTTGAGTCTCTGTCAGAGTACACCACAGCGCTACTACAAATGCGCAACTAGTTTACCCCCAAATATTATTAATCCTAGAGAATCAAACTTTCTTGCCAAAAAGTAGTCTATACTTAATGCTAGATGACCAGAAAAAGAACAGCAGAATCTATCTTGGCGCTCGGCGCGTTAGGAGTGGTATTTGGCGATATCGGCACTAGCCCGATCTATGCTTTAGGGGTCTTATTTGGCAAGCACGGGATAAATATCGGAATCAATCAGGCAAATATATTTGGGGTCGTTTCTTTAATAATCTGGTCACTAATTATAGTAGTATGCATTAAGTATATCGGCATTTTAATGCGTTTAAGTAACGATGGCGAAGGTGGTATTATGGCGCTTACTGCCCTTCTTCGTGACATAAAGCTCAATAAAAAAACAAGAAAATGGTTGATATTTGCCGGAATTATTGGCGTTGCTCTGTTTTATGGCGACTGTGCAATTACTCCTGCTATATCTGTTTTGTCATCTATCGAGGGTCTTAATGTAGTTGCACCTGGTCTTAAAGAATTTGTTATCCCAATTACGGTCTCCGTTTTGCTGATACTTTTTGCGTTACAACGTTTTGGCACAAATGCCGTTAGTAAGTTGTTTGGTCCAATCATGTTTTTGTGGTTTTTGGTAATAGGGCTGGCTGGGTTGGCAGAAATTTTACAGAACCCTAATTCTTTACATGCCCTTAATCCTGCCTATGCAGTAAGTTTTTTTGTATCTCATCCTTGGGTTGGGTTTTTGTCTATGTCGATAGTGGTATTGGCTATTACTGGCGCAGAAGCTTTGTATGCAGACATGGGTCATTTTGGAAGGCGCCCTATTGCTAAAGCTTGGTTTGTGGTTGTCTTCCCTGCCTTGATACTGTGTTATTTGGCTCAAGGATCTATTCTGCTCACAAAGCCAGAGGCGGTTTCAAGCCCGTTCTTTTATCTGTTTCCATCATGGGCATTTGTACCAATAGTGATTTTGGCAACTTTTGCTACTCTCATTGCCTCACAATCTGTTATATCTGGCGCCTATTCACTCACCAGGCAAGCCGTGCATCTTGGTTTTTTGCCAAATATTGAAATTCGTCACACTTCGGACGAAGAATCAGGTCAAATCTACATACCAATCGTTAATGCCGTACTACTTTTTACGGTGTTGGGCTTAGTGCTGACCTTTGGGTCTTCATCGGCGTTAGCAGGCGCGTTTGGTGTGGCAATTAGTGGCGCATTACTAATGGATACAATATTGCTGATCGCATTAATTATGCGCACCAATCGATTATCGCGATGGAACTTGGTTGTAGCTGTTTTGTTGATACTACCACTTGAACTGCTATTTGCTTTTTCAAACTTGTCGAAAATACCACATGGTGGCTGGTTCCCTGTTGTTGTTGCAATATTAATGATTACTATAATTACTATCTGGCGTAGGGGCGAGCATTTAGTTAGTGAGGTGCGCAAATCTCGCGAAGGGTCATTGGTAGAATATGTTAAACAGATTCATACCAAGACTAACTTAAATCGTATTCCAGGTGAGGCTATATATATCGGTCATCATCCTGGATATGCTCCACTTGCACTGCATGCTAGTGTCGATCAACTAAAAGAACTACATAAAAAAGTCTTGATCGTATCTGTAGATATAGCCAATGTGCCACACATCGGCACAAAACATCGTTTTGAATACAATCCTTTAGGTAATGACCATGACAAGATCATGTACCTAAACATAAAGTTTGGCTATCATGACTCCCCTAATGTTCCACATGCACTAGAAAAAGTTACAGGTATAGCAGAGCTGAATGTTAACCCAGAGCACGCACATTACTTTGTATCTTTGGCGAAGATTGTACCAAAATCTGCCGAACGGCAAATTAGCAAATGGCGTCGAGCACTATATATATTTATGGTTAGAAATCGACGTAACCAGAGCGACTATTTGCATTTACCAGTTGAAAGAACAATTGACATTGAATCTTTGATAGAGATATAGATAATTTATTACACCGAATAACTCGTGTTGTTATGACGGCAAAAAGCCACCATCAACTGTTAGACAGGCTCCATATACACAATCAGAAGGGTTGCTGGTTAAAACGACGTGGTGTTAGGGATAACGTCTGGTTCGGCCAATCCAATTTCTATTAGAGATATTCTTTGCAAATAATCATACAACATCTTCTGGATATAGAAATTAGGCCAACTCATACCTAAACACGACTTTGTACCCTATAGAGTTAGCAGAACTAGGATCGTCATAGCTTCGCTCATCCGTGAGTATATTGCAATTAATTAGCAAACAATAAAGAGTTCATTAAATGAAGTGTGGCAAGTATAATTATGAATGTGCCTAGTCGTATTAAAACTTTTGCATTTATTGGCCCATCTGGTGCTGGAAAAAGTCATCTAGCCAATATTTTGGTCGAACGCTTACCAGACATTAGTTTGGTCAGGTCATATACTACTCGACCTAAAAGAAGCAGTACGGACGAAAGTCATGTTTTTGTTGATCAAAAAAAGTTTGTTGAGCTGGAAAAGCAACAAGTATTTGTGGGTACATACAACGCATTTGGGTATAGTTATGGATTGCCAAAATCAGATGATAGTAATAGACGACTTATCTTAATTCGAGCACCACTGGTTAACAGGTTTCGTCAGTTATTTTCTAATCCCGTAGTGATCGAGATTGATGCTCCTATCGAAACTTTATCCGAAAGACTAAATGTTCGTGGTGATCAATCAAGAATAGATAAAGATGCTCTAGCGTCAGAGATAGAGGCTGGGCGCAAGCTAGCTGATTATATTATTGATTCTAGTCAATCTACTGAGCAATGCATCAAACAAATTACCAAGATAATATGTTAATGAACAAAACATTACAAATGGTGGTTTCTAGTTTGGTAATTTGCCTTTATATTGGACTCATTGAATTGTTGTGTCGTCAAAAAAAGCTATCTAGACCAAATGCGCGTAAGGTGATTCATGTCGGTGTTTGTTTAATTGTGGCTTTATTAACAGTATTATTTGTAGATTATAAAATATTCGTTCTATTAGGAATAGTATTCTGTGTTCTGATGTTTGTTACGAGATATATTTTAAAGCTTGAATCTTTGTCAGACCGCAGAGAGGCATCATTGGGTGAGGTTTTTTTGCCGTTGGGCGTAGCAATATCTGCCGTTCTAGCAACCAACCAGCAGTATTTCGTTAGTAGTATGCTCATTTTAGGTATTGCTGACACATCGGCATATTATTTTGGAAAAAAGATAGAATCTCCAAGGCTATTCTTTGGGAAGACTTTAGTCGGCAGTGTTGCTTGCCTAGCTACTACCTTTATTATATGTGTGTTTGTAGTACCTGTTCATAATGCAATTGCTATCGCTTTCATGGTGAGTCTATGCGAATTAATAAGTCCTTACGGGAGCGACAACCTGACGTTACCAATTATTTTGTCAGCAATAACGCTAGTTCTTTGATGCGTAAAGGATGGTTTCTTATTATCTAGTAAGTGTAGTAAACTGAGTATTATAAGGATAAAACATGCCACAAAATATCAGTGACGAACCTCCATCAAAGACAGATCACATTAGTGTAGAGTCATCTGTAGAATCTAACGAAATTAATGATCAAACAATACTTCAAAATAAAAATGATGCGCAAATAGCCGCCGATGCGTTAATAAACAAACAAGCCGTTACCAAAAAGCGTATCTCAACCTCGGGCAAGACAGTGCTTATTATTTCGGTATGTGCTTTCGTTTTAATGTTGATTGGCTTTATTGTGCCTTCAGAGCCATTGGTGACGATGATAGGTGAGATATTCTTGTACATAGGTCCAGTCGTCGGTTTAGCATTAGGGATACTTGTCGGTAGAATAATTATTGCACGAGAAAAAACAAAGCATTTGCAAAAAACTGGGCAAGTTCTCTCAAAGGCTCCATCTAGTGCGATATTCTTTGCTATTCTTGCTTTTGTAGCTGTATTCGTATCGTATGCAATCACGTTTTTTGTTGTAGCAATGTTCTTGAGTGTGCGTGCTTGTGAGCTTTCTGGTTCATCAAAATGTATGTAGATAGAGCCATATTTAGGCAAAAAACTATCGTATCATTATTGCGTCCCAAAACATATATGGTTATAGCATTACAGTATTTTGTGGCGATTGAGCTGGCGGTATTTATTCAGAACCAATCCATAGGTGCGGTAATCTCTGGTAAAATTTCGTATATATTAGTCGGGTTATTTAGCTTGGCTTGTTGGTATATAAATGCTACTTCAATAAATGATTTAGCGGATTTTGAGATTGATAAAATAAATCTCAAAAAGGAGCTTGATAGACCCTTGGTGAATAATCAAACAAACGCTGGTTCGTTAGTGATAATAGCAATTGCTTCTGCAATACTAGGATCATTAATGCTCTTGATTATTTCATGGCAGTCTTCAGTTTTGTTTTTATTGCTTATTCTGCTGAATTATATTTATTCAATGCCACCAATACGTGTGTCCTATAGAGGGCTTCTGGCTCCAGCTCTGTTGCCTATTGGATACGTAGTTCTGCCCTTTATATTGGGTACTATAGTGGTTGCTGGTAGCTATAGCGCCAGTGTTGTTTTGGTACTTTTAGGTTTGTATATGTTGTTCTTCTCGAGAGTATTATTGAAGGATTTTAGGGATGTTAAGGGCGATAAAAAGTTTGGCAAACTTACATTCTTGTTACGGCATTCCGTAAAAGTAGTTACGGCTACCAGTGCATTTGCATGCACCATCGGAGTTGGTTTACTTAGCTATTTCGTTATTAAATACATAAATATGTCTTGGGTGGTAGTGGCTATGTTGTTTATACTCGGAGTAACTTTAGCGTTTTATGATGAGCTGTCAAAGACACAAAAATGGGATCAGCAAAAGATGATACTGCCATCAATAGGTCGGCTCATAACTGCTCAAACTATTTTGCTAGTACTTACTATGCTAGTAAAGACAGAAACAACCAACCTTTTACTATCACTGGTAATGATAATGAGCATCACAATAATGTTCTTTGTTAGCGCAATTAAGAACTATCAAGCAATTTTGAACGGCAATCGTTAAATTTCTTTGGACATGTTATCACGTATGCATAAATATAGTGTATTTCTGCCAATATATACCAATAATTGAGGCAGGTAATCGCTGATGATGAAGCTATATTCTCTGTCACAGAACAATTGACATTGAATCTTTGATAGAGATATAGATAACGGCAGGCTTATTTTGCTGATGAGCTATTTAATATATTAATTAGTTCACGTTCTGGCACCAAGCCTACTAACCTGTTTTGCTCTTTGCCATTAACAAATATCGGCATATTCGGAATACTCTGTACGCCGTATTCAATCGCAAGTTGGTGGTTCTCGGTATTTTCTTCGATATCTACTTTTATTATGTCTACGCTATCATCAAGTTTTGTTGCGACCTTTTCGAGTATCGGAGCCATAGCTCGGCAAGGTGGACACCAGGAAGCCCAAAAATCAACAAGTACTGTCTTCTTGCTGTTGATCACCTTCTCTTCGAAATCCTTTTTAGTGGAAACAGTTATTAATGCCATGTACATACATTATACCCCAACAAGGTGATTATCGAATACTCACCCCAAAAACTAACAATCGAGAGTAGACAAATATACATAAACATGATACAATAATAGATTGATATGGATAAATCATTACATATACCAAAAGATAATCAGTTTAATGTAGACGTTTCGGCGATATCTGAAAGACTACCTGCTGGCATAGCAATGGGTGTGGATGCCCAGATAAGAAAAAGTATCTTACCTATTCTGCCTAGTGATGTGATTGCACTAGATCAGTTGTATGACTCATGGCGCCAACTAAGTTCAGGATGTAGTTTTGATGTTGATCTGTTTGATCAAACTATCAATCAACTTACCGAGAATGAAGCTCAAAGAACCTTACGGGCCGAAAAAGATAAGGCTGTTCAATGGATTAATCGTGGCAAAGTGGAGGTTATTGATGAAGAGACCGATGAACCAAAATGGATAAACCTTCCAAACGCTGTTGTGCCAAAATTTATTCAGGCAATTAATGAAGCAAGCTTGAGTCCTGATGAAGCATTATACAATCAGCAATCATTTACTGACATGTCTGAAGAAGAGGCGGGTGTATTGCTTGGAAGTACAACATTTAGCGTTATAGAGGAATTATCTAATCTTCTGTCGTCACTACCCACTAATGAGGAGTTAATATCGGGCAACCTAGATGGTCTGCAGTTAATTCTAGAGGCAGATACACTAAATGTTGACCGAGATATTCTGCGCTATTCCCCGGATAGCCCGGTTCTAAGAGCGATTCGTAAGAAAGTAATAAAGTTATCGAAAGTTATCGATGAGTTCGCAAATAATCCTGCTGTATTTTCAGCTAAAGCATTATACAAAAAGAATACCGAACTGATTGAGCAACAAATTAGTGATTTAGTGCGTGGTACATTGTTAGAGGCCACAACAGAAACATACGCCTCATTGGATCCTGATGAGTTGAAACGTGTAAAACAGCGTACTATTGAAGAAGCGCCAAAACTATCTAAGCGCCAAAAAAGGCGACAAAAACAGCTTGCCGAGCAAGCAATGAGCTCAACTGTAAAGATAGATGAAGAAAACCCCCTTGATATTATCACAGAACAATACATTGACGACTTATCACTTACTTTACCATGGATAGATGGTGGAGAGGAATTTACGGGTCGAGCAACAGAATTACGTGCAGGATCTAGAGTCGTGTATGTGATTAATGGAATGGAAGATAAACTTCAAACAATCGCTAATGAAACGCAAGATAAAGAAGAAATTGCCTCTAAAGTTACCAATGCTATAAATCATCAAGCGCAGTTACTTCTTGGTGGCTATATGCCGTGGGAACGACAAACTTCTACGGTGAAATCGCTTGGGAAAAATGGCAGAGCCCCAAAAGAATATTCTAGTGAAGCAATCTGGTATTCATTCGATATACGTCCGAATGCACCTCGCGTTTATTTCGTAGTTAAAGATGCGTCCGAAATAGAAACTGGCGACCAACCAAAACTTAATCCAGACGCAAAATGTATGGTTGTATTAGCTATTACTGACAAAAGTCAGCAAATATCTGTGCTTCAACGCTTGACTGGCCAAAACCGGGCATATTTGGTTGCTCACGGCGCCGGTTCAATCTAGATTTCTAAGAAAACTTGCTCAGTAAACTAATGCTAAACTTCTTGTTATGTAACTGTATTACTAACAAGCACTGAACCTATCTGTATAGTAATCCACCCCATTCAATCAAAGTAAAGCCTTTCCTTTCAGGGTGGGTTAGTTTTTGGGGTTGGATATCTATGGGCTTATCAAGTCCTTGAGCATCTAGAAATATTCTAATAGTTGTATCTGGGTGTACAGATAATTTAAGTGGGGCGAGTTCATTCATCTGCCGTGTGTCGAACCAAGTTAAGCGCAGGTATGGTTTATTGGGCATATTTGGTAGCCAGAACTCTAAGAAGTCGGCGGATTCTTGAGAATTTAATCCTAGTAGCGAAAGATGAGTTCGGAGTGTTTTTTCAACATCCTGCCGTTTTACTACAAAGCCTTCAGTGATTCGTGGATACTTGCCATAACCTTGACCTTCCCAGAACAGATATGGATATGTTTTGCTATCCTTCTTATTAAATATACGACCATCTGGGTAAGCAGTTACATCCCAGCCAGTATCGTAGGCTGGCTCAGACACAGTAACCTTAGCTCCTACTTCAACCTTAATATCAGTTTTCTGTTGTGGATACAAATATATGACTGGCTTGCCACATTCACCCTGGGTTTGATAATCGTTACTAACAAGCACTACTCGATAACCTAATTTATTCCGTACAACTACTACTCCGTTATCTTTCCAGAGCTGTTCTTTACTAACAGCACCTTCGCGACTTCCGTGGGCACTATATTTATCATAAATAGAATTTATAACAGGGTTATCTGAAGATTTTAGACCATACACTGTTTCATTATTAGACTTGCCAATTTCTTTTAGATCGCCAATATTGGCTTTATCTAGCACGCTTACGATATCTACTAAGCTACAACCCCTATGTGTCATTGCCCAATTGTACTTTTTTGTACTGGTGGACCCGTTGGATAAGGTCATTGTCATGGATCCATCGTCTTTTAGGACATCGGTCGTATAACGATAGACAACGTATAGTCCACTTGGTTGTTTTAATAAGATAGACATGTTCTTAATTCCCGGAGAGTCATCCAATGGGGTAACTTGCTCATATACGGTTCCTTGTTCAATTTTGGCAACCTCCGTCATATTATTTGCCTCATCTTTACTAAGGATGATAGACCCGGACGTCGATGTCTTATTCACTGTTACTCCGTTATATGTGATTGTGTCTTTGATATCTAGCGAGGGAATAGTCGTACTGTTATCTATTTGTACATTATTTCCATAAGCTTTAACATCGTTAGAGCTGGAATTATCTTGTTCAAAATTTGAATATTTTTGGAGCACAATATATGTATCTCCTTGTTTAACAAACATTATTCGGATATCGCCAAAATCTCCAATTATCAAATCATTGTTGTCAACAGTGCCAATATTGTAGAAATGAGTGTCCTGTTTAATTTTATCAAGATCAGTATCGGGATATTGTTTCTGTAGCCAAGCATCTTGTAATATGGGTACGTATTGAATCTCTTTAAGATTGCCAGTAAATGAAATATCCTTAATCTGTGAAGATGATGGACTTGATGTAGTTGTTGTACTAGTGGGTGTGTTGTTGGATTGATTTGGTGATGAAGATGAACCAGACGACAATACATAAAACACAGCAAAACCAATAATAATTAACCCTAACAGTACGGCAACTATGATGATTATCAATTTCTTTGAAGAACCTGGTTTGTTTGCAGGGCTACTATCAACCTTATTGGGCTCAGTATTTGTTGCAACTGTTAACTGGTCTTCTTTAGGCTGGTTATTATCCTGTATGGCAATAGTTTGATTGGGGTTGATATTTGTATTTGTTGAGTCTAATTTGGTGTTTGTTTCCTCTTGTGGGGTGATTGATTGTTTTGTTTCTTCGTCCATTATTACTAACCTTGATTACATAAACATAAGTATTACTTATTTTTCTAAAGAATACAATAATCCACCTCTTTTATCGATTAAATATGGTGATAATTCTGAAAACATTGTAGATATTTGTTTATCGCTTTGGGTGGATCTGTCTAAAATTGGCTGATAGCTACGTTGATTAATTAGCAAAGGCAGTAAGTTAATTTTATTGTTGGTGAACTCCCCAGTCACTATTAGGCTAGTTTGGTCCGACTTATTTGAAGTAAAAAATTTGCCTTGAGAGTATACTACGGGGCGATTGTTATACAGCTCAACAGGTTTTGTGATTGAATCTCCTGATCCTAAAACAAGATCCGCTCCAGAATCTATCCAGGAGTGAGATAAAGTTTGTTGTTCTTTTTCTGAAATACCCTGCCAGCTTGCATAAATAATGATGTTGTCAGCCTGGTTCTTCTTGATATCTTCTATTTTGATGTCGCTGGGTTTCCCCGAAAATATTGCCAAGCTCTGTCGGTAGCCATTTATAATTGTCGGGTTATTTAGTCGATTAACGCCAAGTTCTCTTAGTGCGTCTACAGAATTAGAAGTTTGTATGTGGGTAAACTTTAGGTTTTTAAGAGCAGTGATAATTTGCAATTCTCGAGAATTAGGAAACTGCTCAAGTTCGCCAAGTACCAGATCCGTCCCCCACAAAACTCGATTCCCTAGTGCATTAAATGCCGTTGATGGACTATATTTGACAGCTCCATTCTGCGGGCTACTAAACTCCATTGGGCCCGTAACCGTAAAACTTACACTAGGTGCAGGCTGTTCTGGCTTGCCTTGTTCATACCAACCCATAATATGGGTAGTTCCTTCTGCGTAATAGTCTTTCGTGAGTTCAGTAGAGTTAGTATGCTGATCCATAACAAATCGGTCAGTTTTTTGTAATTTTGCCCATATTGTAGTTGCCAGGAGCTGGTGCATGGGTTCAGTTTCTGCCAGAGTATCAAGTGTGTTGCCATCAATATTTTGTAGCCCTCTAATTGTTAATTTGTCATGCAATTCTGATAATTGATATGGCTGATAGTGCGAAAAATCTGCAGATGTAATCAACAGACAATCTTTGCACGTTTTATGTAACGTATTCATAAGTTTTTCTAAGTCTTCTAGCTTAGTATTTTGTTTTATTACAATCGGTAGAATTGGCGTTTGTGGGTAGAACTTAGCAATATCAGAAAGAAGCGCCTTGACTCCATGCTCTATTTCAAATGTCGAGGCTGTTTCTTTAACTCCCTGAGCTGTTGCCGTATCGTACAGTCGTTTATCTATCGGAATACTACCATACTGAGTAGTAAACGGCTGAGATCTAGTTTGTAGAGAATCTGCACCGTTATCATAATGATTCGGGGCAATTAGAATTATGTGCCGATTTTGCGTTCTTGGTGCTATTTTTTCAAATGTGGCTTCTCTTTGTTTGGCAACTAAATCGTGATGCGGGACAATAATTGAGGATACATAAGGATTATCTTTAGGGTTGTACTTATTCTGAACAATAAAAACACCTAAAATTGCCACAAATAGTAGCAACAACCCCAGAGTCGGAAGCTTAGGAATCGACATGTTTATATTATAGTCACAAATGTATCTTTAAGTATTAAAGACCATGACTATTTTATATTTAACAAAATAATGCATACCTTAATAACTTTTTGTCATGTGATTTGTGGGTAGAAGTAGGCTTATGCCACCACGGTAACTATTCAATTAGACTAACAAAACGTAGATTCTTGCCCTTGGTTGAGGCTTGCCAATCCTTAATTACTGCATATTTACCGGTTTGTAGTGCGGGGTTGTTCTTGCGACAGTCTTTTGTATTTAACAGTTGCGCAAGCGGTTTTCACTTAATAAATACTCATTACTGTTTATTGCTGGTGTAGCTTATTGTACTGTTCTTTAAAGTCCCCATTTTGCTTTTCATTGAAGAGAGGTAGTCCAATTAGGTTGTAATCTTTACCCTCAATTTTCAATAGATTGTTAGTAGAATACCTTGCCGTTATCTCTTTTAAGAAGTTGTTTTTCCATTCGTCTTTTTGCAAAAGATTCTCACCCTTAGGCTCAATAAACACCTGATAATATAAGTTTTCCTTATCTCTTAGAAAGAGTATAAAGTCCGGCTGAAATCCCTGTCCTGTACCAAAGTCATAAATTTTATACTGCTCTTCGTTTCTTAATAGATAAACTTCTTTGTACTTTTCTTTCAGATTATTGATTGTATTTTTGATAAATTCAATTAATTCTTTTTCTTCGCTTGTACCATAGAACTCATCAACTACATACCAGTCTTCGTATTTCAATTCATCTGCAAGCCTTTGACTATGCTCGTCTTCTTTAACATTTTTTTGCACTTCCTCACTAAAGAAATTAGCCAAACTGTATGCTTTAAATTCTGTACCTCTGTGCGGGTTAATGTGTTGC